>JBCBOD010000071.1:0-19287 GCA_039821425.1 Pseudomonadota bacterium | reverse complement strand
GCGATTTCCGCCGCGCTTTGCGCGGTATCGGTAACATTTGGTGCGCAGGTTGCTGCGGCCGATGAAGTTCTGGCGACCCGTCTTGGTGCGCTTCTGGGGCAAGAGCGTGAAGCCTTGTCTGTTGTGCCCGACAGCCGTCTGAGCATGTTGACCAGCCTGCCGCCTGCCAGCGAGCGTGGTGTCGACACGCAGAACCGTCAGATCTATGACCGCGAGTTTCTGGCTGACATGCCCGTCGCCTCTGGTGGTGAACAGTGGGAATGCCTGGCCGAGGCGCTTTATTTTGAAGCGCGCGGTGAGAGCATCCGTGGCATGTTTGCTGTGGGTGAGGTGATACTGAACCGGGTCGATAGCGCAAACTACCCTGACACGCTGTGCGGTGTGATCAATCAGGGCACCGGCCGCAAGTACGCTTGCCAATTCACATATACTTGCGATGGTCGGGCCGAAGTCATTGGTGAGCCGCGCTCATGGGAGCGTGTGGGCAAGGTCGCGCGCATCCTCATGGATGGTGCACCGCGTGTGCTGACCGGTGGTGCCACGCACTACCATACGCGTGCCGTGAACCCGAACTGGGCACAGCGCTATCCGCGCACCGCCGCCATCGACTCGCACCTCTTTTACCGTCAGCCTGTCCGCACCGCGTCCAACTAAAGCCTTTCGACCTAAAGCTAGAGGAACGGCATCGCTTTTTGCGTTTCAGGCGCAGCCGAAAGGCAGTGAAAAGCGGTTCAACGACAAGTCGAAGTGCTCTAGCGTCGCATCGCCGGCTTTGGGTGTCGTGACAGGCGCTTGCCGTGTCACAACCTGCTCTGTATCCGTGGCGCACCACAGTGACAGGCCCTGAAATGACTGACGATATCCGCCTTGCTTTTGCCCACCCCAGTGAACGGGCCGCGGCCAGCAGTGAGACACCCTGCGACAGGATTTCGTTGCGCGACTACGTGGTAGAGGTTGAGATCGGCGCGTTCCAGCAGGAACGCGGCACCTTGCAGCGGGTGCGTTTCAACGTAGTGGTCGAGGTGCTGCCCCTCACAGGCCCCATCGACGATGATGTGGACCGCATCCTGTCTTACGATCGGGTGACCGAGGCGATCCACGCAGAACTTTCTGCTGAGCGGATCAACCTGCTTGAAACACTTGCCGCCCGCGTGGCCGAACGGATCCTCGTTGCGCCTCAGGCAGAGCGTGTGTTTGTGCGCATCGAAAAGCTGGACCGTGGTCCCTTCGCACTGGGGGTGGAGATCGTGCGCTCGCGCGAAGGCCTGTCTGGCAGCGCGCAGGATGACATGCCAACACCGCAGCCGCGGGTCCTTTTCCTTGGAAATGAGGCCGTGCAAAGCCCGCATTTTTCCGGCTGGGTCGATCAGCTTTCGGCACTGGATGCGCCGCTGATTATCTGTGTCGGTCCCGCTGATCTGCCAGCCCCGCAAGCGGAACATAAGTTGGCACAGCGCCGGATTGACCTTCTTGCCATTGAACAGAATGCGTGGGTGCTTGCGGCCCGCGACCCGCGTTGCGTTGTCGTCGGCACGCGGACCGAACTCGACTGGGCGATGAAAAATGGTCAGATCTGCGTCTGGGCACCGTCGAAGATCGTGCTCGATGCAGTTGATGGGCCATCTGCCGGCCCGCGCGATGCGGCAGCGCTCGCCGCCTGGTTTGCCGCAGAGATGCAAGCGGTTGAGATCGTGCTGATCGGCGCAGACGCGGTCGCGGGTGACGTGCCGGGGCGGGTTCTGGCGGTGGATCAGGCGGACATCTGATGACCACCTACCTGCGCCCGATTGTCAGGTTTGGCGAGCGCCGCACGGCCGGCAGCTATCAGCTTGCTGGCGGGGATTGCTGGTTTGATAGCGTCGCGGTGCATCGCCGTGACGCGGCGCCACGGATCATACCCGCAGCAGAGTGTGACGAGAAGGCGCTGGTATCTTTTCTTGCCCTGCGCGCGCCCATCGCGGGGCTTTCGATGGACCGCCCGCAGGTCATGGGTATCCTGAATGTCACGCCCGACAGCTTCTCTGACGGAGGCCAGTTCAACGCGCCCGAAAAGGCGCTTGCGCATGCGCAGGCAATGCAGGACGCGGGTGCTGCGATCCTTGATATCGGGGGGGAAAGTACCCGCCCGGGCGCTGCAGAAGTTGATGTTGCAGAAGAGGTTGCGCGGACTGCACCTGTCATCTCCGCAATCCGGGCTAAGAGTGATGTGCCGATCTCCATCGACACCCGCAAATCCGCCGTGGGTGAGGCGGCGGTTGCGGCAGGGGCGAACCTGATCAACGATGTTGCGGCCTTTACCTTCGACCCAGCGCTGTTGGGGGTTGCAGCCAGCAGGCACACACCCGTTTGCATCATGCACGCGCAAGGGACACCGGCGGACATGCAGGACGATCCGCGCTATGATGATGTGCTGCTCGACGTCTATGACTTTCTGGCTGAACGCGTGGATGCTGCCGTTGCGGCTGGCGTCCCCCGCGACCAGATCATCGTGGACCCCGGTATCGGCTTTGGCAAAACCATCGATCACAACCTGACGCTCTTGCAAGGCATCTCGATCTTTCATGGGCTCGGCTGTCCGATCTTGCTGGGCGCCTCGCGCAAGCGGTTCATCGGGGCCATCGGCGGTGGGGAGACTGCAACGGACCGATTGGGTGGCTCTGTCGCCGTTGCCCTGAATGCTGCCCTACAGGGCGTGCAAATCCTGCGTGTCCACGATATTCTGCCCACAAGGCAGGCGTTGGACCTGGCGTGGGCAATCGGCAAGGCAGGCAGCACATGACACGCAAACTCTTTGGGACTGATGGCATTCGCGGGAAGGCCAACAGCCACCCGATGACAGCGGACATGGCGTTGAAGATTGGGGCCGCCGCCGGGCGCTATTTCCGCAATGACGGGTCGAACGGTCACCGCGTGGTGATCGGGAAGGACACGCGGCTGTCTGGATATATGTTTGAAAACGCGCTGACCGCCGGGTTGACGAGCACGGGCATGAATGTGCTGCTGCTTGGCCCCGTCCCAACGCCAGCGGTGGGGCTTTTGACGACCTCCATGCGTGCTGATCTGGGCATCATGATTTCCGCCAGCCACAACCCGCACCATGACAATGGGATCAAGTTTTTCGGGCCTGATGGGTTCAAGCTGTCAGATGCGGCGGAGGCAGAGATCGAGACGCTGATTGGCGAGGACCTCAAACCGGCGCAGGCGCAGAACATCGGGCGGGCGAAGCGGATCGACGACGGGCGTTTCCGCTATGCTGAACGCGTGAAATCCACCTTTCCTGCAGGCATGCGCCTCGACGGTTTGAAAGTCGTGATCGACTGCGCCAATGGGGCTGCCTATCGCGTGGCACCTGAGGTGCTGTGGGAACTCGGCGCCACCGTGATCCCGGTTGGCGTTGATCCGGACGGCTTCAACATTAACGATGGCTGCGGGTCGACCAACACGGTCGTGGCGGCGGAAACCATTATCGCCCATGGGGCCGATGTGGGCATCTGCCTTGATGGCGACGCGGACCGCGTGATGATCCTCGATGAGACCGGCAAGGTCGCTGACGGCGACCAGATCATGGCGTTGATGGCGGGCCGCTGGGCGGACCAGGGGCGGCTGCGCGATGGCACACTGGTGGCGACGGTAATGTCGAACCTCGGTTTGGAGCGGTACCTGACGGGGCGCGGCCTGACGCTCGCCCGGACCGGTGTAGGCGACCGTTATGTGGTCGAGGCGATGCGGGCCAATGGCTGGAACCTTGGCGGTGAACAATCCGGCCATATCGTGATGACCGACTATGCAACGACGGGTGATGGCCTGCTTGCAGGGCTCCAGTTCCTTGCAACGATGATCGAGACCGGCAAACCAGCGAGTGCCCTGTCCAAGACTTTCGAGACCGTGCCGCAGCTGTTGAAAAACGTCCGCTACCCGGCAGGGCAAGACCCGCTGGCGGCAGCGAGCGTGAAGGACGCGATCACCGCAGCGGAGGCGCAGCTTTCCGGCAAAGGCCGTCTGCTCATCCGCAAATCGGGGACAGAGCCGCTGATCCGCGTGATGGCCGAATGTGAAAACGACGACCTGCTGTCACAGGTCGTCGACGGGATCGTGGCCGAGGTAGAGGCGGCAGTTTAGGCAAAAAGGCGGCGCAAGCTCGCCCATTGGCTGATCATGAGACCGATCAGGATCAGGCCAAGCGCCACGAAGAAGCGCAGCGGCAAAACCTCTGACAGGATCCAGGCCCCAAAGACCATCGACCACACTGGCACCTGATAGTTGACGAGCGTCATGAAGATCGACCCTGCCGTCTGGATCGTCATCACCCTCAGGAGCGCGGCAAAGGCGGTGGGGACAAGCCCGAGGGCGATGATGGCGACCGTGGGGCGGACTTCGCCCATCGTGGGCAGCCCCTCCATGGCCATCATCAAGGGGATGAGGGCCGCAGCGCCCACGCATAGCAAAAGCGCCGACATCACCACTGGGTCAATCGGTGGGCAGCGGCGGGTCATGATGCTCGAAACCGCATAGGAGATGGAGGCGGCAACGCAGGCGATCTGACCTAAAGGCTCCATCCCCGTGCCGATCTGCAAGACGCCGGGGCCGATCAGCACTGTTGCCCCAATAAAACCTACAATCACGCCGAGGGTCGCACGAACCGTCATCCGCTCATCTGTGAAGAGATGGGCCAAGGGAAGCACAAAGAGCGGGAGTGCGGCCATCGAGATGCCAGCGAAGGCCGATGGAACAAACTGCTGCCCCCACGCCAGCAGGACAAAGGGCAGGGCGGTATTAAGAAGGCCGATGAGGATCAAGTACTTCCACAGGCGCGGCGTAAAGTCCGGCATGGGTCGCCGCATCAGCACCATCAGCGCAAGCAATGCCACAGCCCCCAAAGTCGTGCGGGCGCAAGCAACGGTGAATGGTCCGTAACCTTCCAGCGCGATAGCCACGACCATGAAGGTCGCTCCCCAGATCAGCCCGAGGGCGCCGATAGAAAGCCAGTTGGTAAGGGTGGGGGTCTGAGCCATGTGTTTGGGTTTAAAGCAAAAAGGTCCGGGAACAAGCCCGGACCTTTGCAACGTGGCGTGGGTCGAGACCCACCTTACGCGTTGATCAGTTCTTCGCCTTGTCGACCATCTTGCCTGCGGAGATCCACGGCATCATGGCGCGCAGCTTTTCACCGACCTGTTCGATCTCGTGCTCGTCGTTGATGCGGCGTGTCGCCTTGAAGAAAGGTTGACCAACAGCGTTTTCTTGCATGAAGTCACGCACGAACTTGCCGGTCTGGATGTCAGTCAGCACGTCCTTCATCCGCTTCTTGGTCTCGTCATATGGCAGGATGCGCGGCCCGCTGACGTATTCGCCGTATTCGGCGGTGTTGGAGATCGAGTAGTTCATGTTGGCGATGCCGCCTTCGTAGATCAGGTCCACGATCAGCTTCACCTCGTGCAGACACTCGAAATAGGCCATCTCAGGCTCGTACCCAGCCTCGACCAGCGTCTCAAAGCCCATGCGGATGAGTTCGACCAAACCACCACAAAGCACGGCCTGTTCGCCAAAGAGGTCCGTTTCGCATTCCTGGCGGAAGTTGGTTTCGATAATGCCGGAACGACCGCCACCGATGGCTGAGCAGTAGGAAAGGCCGATTTCCATCGCCTTGCCGGACGCATCGTTGTGCACCGCCACCAGGCAAGGCACGCCGCCGCCTTTGGTGTATTCGCCGCGTACTGTGTGGCCGGGGCCCTTTGGCGCCATCATGATCACATCAACGCCGGGCTTTGGCTCAATCAGGCCGAAATGCACGTTCAGACCATGTGCAAAGGCGATCGCCGCACCTTCCTTCAGGTTGTCATGCACGTATTTCTTGTAGGTTTCGGCCTGCAGTTCGTCGGGCATGGTGAACATGATCAGTTCACACCAGGCGGCAGCCTCGGCAATGCCCATGACGGTCAGGCCTTCGCCCTCTGCCTTGGCGGCGGAGGGGGAGCCTTCGCGCAGGGCGACGACAAGGTTCTTCGCGCCGCTGTCGCGCAGGTTCAGCGCGTGCGCGTGGCCCTGAGAGCCGTAGCCCAGAATGGCCACCTTCTTGTCTTTGATCAGGTTCACATCGCAATCGCGGTCGTAATAAACGCGCATAGTTTTGTCCTCCATTGGAATGTCCTCGGCGCACTTATAGCGGCGTTTTGCGCGGTTGTGAGTGTTGAGCTGTGAGTATTTTGGGCAAGATGATGATTGTTATTCAACTACTATCTGAATATCAGCATTTCTATGCTTGATGATGTTGACCGCCGCATATTGCGAAAACTTCAGTCCGATCCAACGCTCGGGGTGCCGGATCTTGCCGACCATGTGGGTCTGACACCGGCAAAGGTAACCCGCAGGCTTGACCGGATGCGCGAGGATGATGTGCTGCAGGGGAGTGAGGCGGTCATCAACTGGCGCGCCTTGGGATATGTGGTGGCCGTCAGCCTGCGGATCACCCTCGACAAGACCGTGTCCCGCGCATTTGACGATTTCATCACCGCCGCGCGCGCCGTGCCAGAGGTGATTGAAATACAGACCTTTCTGGGCCGGGTCGATGTGCGCCTCTCGCTCATCGCGCGCGACTTGCCGCATTACCAGCAGATCTATCGCGATCAGGTCCTTACACTGCCGCATATCGCCGATATCGAGGCGCTGATGACGGTGGCAACGGTGAAAGACGACGAAAGCCTGCCGATATGATTCTGGATGACCTTGATCGCGCGATCCTGTTGACGCTGGCGCAGAATGCGGACCAGTCCACCACGCAGCTTGGGCGTAAACTGGGGCTCAGCCAGCCAGCCACCTGGCGGCGCATCAAGCGTTTGCAAGAGGATGGCGTGATCGCGCGACGCCGTCTGCGGCTTGATGCCGAAAAGCTGGGTTTCGGTGTCACCGTTTTTCTAGGCGTGAAACTTGCGACCAAGGGCCGTGTGAGCCTTGAGGATTTTGAGCGTGCCATCGGTGCGATCCCTGAGGTGCAGACGGTTGATCACGTGCTCGGTCTCTATGACTACCGTTTGGGTGTCGTTGCCCGCGACCTTGCGGATTTTGAACGGGTGCTGCGGCGCCGTATCATGGCGCTGCCCGGTGTTGGGGATGTGGAGGCGAATGTGCTTCTCAGCGAGGAGCGCCGGCCGGGACCTATCTGACCAGTTTAACGGATTAATCAGCCTTTTCGCCGATGGTGTGAACGCGAAAAGGAATTCCGACGTGTTTGAACGGTTCACCAGCTGGCCGAGGGCGATTTTGGCTGCCTTTCTCACCACATGCGGGTGTATCGCGGTGGCGGAGATCATGGTTTATCTGTTCTTTCAGGGGCAGGACCTGTGGAGTGCCTTGAAACTTGCCCCGATCATCTCGGCAGTAACCGCCTTTCCCGTTTCTCTTTTCATTTGGCTGCAGGTCCGGCGCAATGCATTGCTGAACACAGAGTTGCAGCGCCTCGTCAATCGGGATCGGTTGACCAACGTAGCGACCCGTGACTTCTTCTTTTCGCAAATGCGCGAAGACAATGAGGTTTATGGCGTGTCGTTGATGGTCGACATCGACTACTTCAAGACCATCAACGATACCTATGGGCATTTGACCGGTGACAAGGTCATCAGCCGGGTTGCAGCAATCCTCTTTGAGAATTCGCGCGACCGCGACATCGTTTGCCGGTTTGGCGGTGAAGAATTTGCTATCTTTCTCCATGAAACCGAGACGGAGAAAGGCTACCAGATTGCGGAGCGTATGCGTCAGGCAATCGCTGCGGAAGAGATATTTGTAGAAGACCAGACGATCAGGATCACCGTTTCGATTGGCGGATCGCTGAAGGAGCGGCTCGAAAACATCGAAGAAGCGATCCGTCAGGCGGATGCAGCACTCTACAAGGCAAAGGCAGGGGGGCGAAATCGCACCATTTTTGCCGGGCATGATCCCAAATCAAGTGGTCGCGCGGCGGCCTGACATTGTGGTCGGTATACCGAAATAGGCTTTGCCTTCCCCGCGTGCGCCCGATAGCCAGTGCGCAACAGTTGGAGGATGGCAAATGGATGGCACGCACACGCCTGTAGATCCCGATGGGCTGATGGAATTCTCGGTCGTTTTCACGGACCGGTCACTCAATCACATGTCTCAGGCCTTTCAGGGCGTGATGACCGATATCTCGGCCATGCTGAAAGAGGTTTATGCCGCCGATCAGGTGGCCCTTGTCCCCGGTGGCGGCACCTACGCGATGGAGGCTGTGGCCCGCCAGTTCGGCAACGACGCCCACGCCTTTGTCGTGCGCAACGGCTGGTTTTCCTACCGGTGGAGCCAGATTTTTGAGGCGGGTGAGTTCACGGCCAAAACGACCGTTATGAAGGCCCGCCAATCGGGCAACGACACGCGCGCGCCTTTCGCTCCGGCACCGATTGAAGACGTGGTTGCGGCCATCAAGGACGCAAAACCAGACGTCGTCTTTGCCCCGCATGTGGAAACCAGCGCCGGGATCATCCTGCCGGATGACTACATCACTGCCCTCGCCGATGCGGCGCATGAGGTCGGCGCACTGATGGTGCTGGACTGTATCGCCTCTGGCTGTGCATGGGTCGATATGCGGGCGACTGCCGTCGATGTCCTGATCTCTGCCCCGCAAAAGGGCTGGTCGTCCACACCTTCTGCCGGTTTGGTGATGATGTCGGACCGGGCTGCGGCCCGGCTGGCGGAAACGACGTCAAATTCCTTCACCGTCGATCTGAAGAAGTGGCACAGCATCATGCAGGCCTATGAAAATGGGGGCCATGCCTATCATGCGACGATGCCAACGGATGGGCTGCGCGCCTTCCGCGATACGATGAAGGAAACGCAAGAGTTCGGCTTCGCAAAGTTGAAAGAGGCGCAATGGGCGCTTGGCAACGCGGTGCGGGATGCTTTGGCCGAACGTGGTGTAAAGTCGGTGGCCGCTGACGGCTTCGGCGCGCCCGGCGTTGTAGTCAGCTATACCGATGATCCTGATATCCAGAACGGGTCAAAGTTTGCCGCCTCAGGCATGCAAATTGCGGCGGGCGTGCCGCTGCAATGTGACGAGCCAGAGGATTTCCGGACATTTCGCATCGGGCTCTTTGGCCTCGACAAGCTTTACGACGTCGATGGAACGCTTGCTCGCCTTCTGCCAGTGCTGGACCGCGTCCTTTAGCGCGCGCCCAGCCCCAGTTGCATCAGTGTTTTGCGGACCGGGGCTACGCCATAGAGTGCCTCGATGCCCTTTGCGCGCAGTGCCTGAAACGCGTGGCTGCCCGCGATGGACGCACGGTTGAGCGCATCAATCCCCGTCACGCGTAGCCGCATATCAGGGTGCCGCGCGCGGGCGTAATTGTTGAGCATTTCGGGGCTGCCAAGCTGATCGGGCTGGGCCTCTGCCAGCTCCAAAAGGCAGGCCAAATCCTTCAGTGACATGTTCAACCCCTGTGCACCGATGGGTGGCATCACATGCGCGGCCTCGGCGACCAGGGCGGCGCGTGGGCCGGTCAGACGCTCTGCGATTTGGCTGACAATCGGCCAGACTGTGCGGCGGGATGCGAGTTTGAGCGGACCATAGAGATATGCGGAACGATCGTTGGCGGCTGCTTCGAATTCTGCATCAGGCAAGGCCGCTAGTTGCTGCGCCTCAGCCCCTTTTTCCATCCAGACGACGGCGGAACACGGTTTGCCGTCGTGATCGGGCAGCGGGACGAGTGTGAAGGGCCCACCAGAGCGGTGGATTTCGGTTGAGACATTATCGTGCGGCGCGTCATGCGTGACGGCAAAGGTTAGCGCCTTCTGCCCATACCGCGTTGTTTTTACGTCAATTCCATTGGCCTGACGAACGGCAGAGTTCCGGCCGTCGGCACCGATCACCAGCTGCGAGCGGACCTGCGTGTGGTCGCTCAGCGTCACAATTGCCTCTTCGGTGCGTGCAAGCATGCGGGCAAAGCCAGTCCCCGGGCGGAAATCGACGTTGGGCAGGTCTTTCAACCGCGCAACCATCTCGCGCCGCAGCAGCCAGTTGGGCAGGTTCCATCCGAACGGTTGGTCAGAGATATCCGCAGCGTCGAAATCACGGGTCACATGCGCATCACCGCTCGCATCCACGATCCGCATCACCTGCAAAGGCGTGGCATGGGGTGCCAGAGCGGGCCAAAGGCCTGCCTTTTCGAGGAACTGTTGTGCGGGCTGCAGGAATGCGGTGGTCCGCAGGTCCGCCCCTTCATCCTCGCTGTTTGTGATCGGCGGGGCCGGATCGACGAGGGTAACGGTAAAACCAGCTGTGCCAAAGGCCGCTGCAGCGGTCAGCCCAGCGACACCACCACCGGCGATCAGGATGTCAGTCTGCTTGCGTTCCATATTGCAGAAATAGGCGGGAAAGTCGGGGGCGGAAAGGGTCAGCGCCCCAGCTGCGACAAGAAATCCGGCAGATCGTCCGTATGGTGGTGGATGTGGTCGCCCTCGCCACGGGTCTCATGCACATGCACCGTCCGCATCCCTAGCGCGTGAGGCACGGCCAGGTTGCGGGCCTCGTCCTCAAACATCGCGGCCTTCGTGGGGATCACGCCATCTTTGGCGAAGACCTTGTCGAAGGCCCCTTTGGTGGGCTTTGGCGCAAACTCGGCGTGTTCAACGCCATAGACGGCATCGAAGGCCTGCGTCAGGCCACGCGCTGCAAGCACCCGTTTGGCGTGGTTTTCTGACCCGTTGGTGTAGACGATCCGCCGGCCGGGCAGGGCATTGATGGCGGCGGTCAGCATCGGATCCGGCTGCAGGTGGGATATGTCGATGTCATGCACATCGGCCAGAAAGTGATGCGGGTCCACATCGTAGTCTTCGATCAGGCCGATCAGGGTAGACCCATGTGTGTCCCAGTAAGCATGGCAGAGCTGTAGCGCCCGTTCCGCATCAAGACCTGTCAGCCTTTGCACATAGTTCGAAAACCGCACGTCCATCCGGCCAAAAAGGTCGGCAGAGGGCGGATAAAGCGTGTTGTCGAGGTCAAAAACCCAGGTTTCAACATGCGCGAAATACGGTGCAACCATACCGGCTATCTAGACTTGCTGGCGGCGGGCGACAATCGCTTTGGCTTGATTGCGCAGGGCAGTGAGACATATGATCGCATATGTTATTGAAGGAACTTCGGATGCACGATCCGCGCGCGGCCCAAAAAGATGCCTATACCCTGATCCTCGACGCGATCGACAACCACACCTACAAGCCCGGGGATCGGCTGGTGGAAAGTGAGCTGGCAGAGCGGTTTGGCGTCTCGCGCACCCCGATCCGTGAGGCGTTGCAGCGGCTGGAAACACAAAGCCTGCTGACGCGCGATGGCCGGTCATTGATCGTGGCCTCGCTTGATCATTCGCAACTGTCAGAGCTTTACGTCGTGCGCGGAGAGCTTGAAGGCCTCGCCGCCCGCCTGGCCGCGCGCCACGCAACCCCGGAAGAGGTAAAAGTGCTGCGCGATATGCTGGAGGCCGATCAGGCACTGTTGGGTGATCCTGGCGCACTCAGCCGTGCGAACAGGCGTTTCCACAAACAGATCCACCTGGCGTCTCACAATCGGTTCCTCGTGCAACAGCTAGATCTTGTGCATCGGTCCATGGCCTTGCTTGCCACGACGTCAATCGCGGCAGAGGGGCGCGGGACAGAAACGCTGGACGAACATGCTGCCATCGTCAGCGCGATTGAG
Source organism: Pseudomonadota bacterium (assembly GCA_039821425.1). GTDB lineage: Bacteria > Pseudomonadota > Alphaproteobacteria > Rhodobacterales > Rhodobacteraceae > Yoonia. Next base: position 7,598 of record JBCBOD010000071.1, on the reverse strand, counting down.
GCCGGTGATGGGGATGCCGCGGATCAGGCCCTGCGAGAGCATATTTCAAAGGCCTATGTCACGCGGTTGAAACTGGACGCAGCCGCGGTGGAAGCTGCAGAATAGCCCGACTGCAGCCCACCAATGCGGTGGTGGAGCACTCACAAACCAAACACCTGTCACCCATGCTCCATACCTACAATTTGAAGCATCTGGGTTAAGGAAAGGTTACGCGCTCATCGCTGCGGCAAATCTTTCGAAGAGATAGTAACTGTCCATCGGGCCGGGGCTGGCCTCGGGGTGGTATTGCACGCTGAAGACCGGCTTGTCGGCAATCCGGATGCCGCAGTTGCTGCCATCAAAAAGCGACACATGCGTTTCCATCACGCCCTCTGGCAGCGACTGACTGTCGACTGTAAAACCGTGGTTCATCGAGGTGATTTCGACCTTGCCGGTTTCCATGTCCTTGACCGGATGGTTCGCGCCGTGATGGCCGTGGTTCATCTTGATCGTCTTGGCGCCAACCGCCAGCGCGAGCATCTGGTGGCCAAGGCAGATGCCAAACACCGGCAGATCAGCCGCCAGCACACCTTTGATCATCGGTACGGCATATTCGCCGGTCGCCGCTGGGTCACCGGGACCATTCGATAGGAAGACACCATCGGGGTTGAGCGCCAGCACATCTTCTGCTGTTGCTGTCGCAGGCAGCACCGTCACATCGCAACCAGCACTGGCGAGGCAGCGCAGGATGTTCCGTTTCGCCCCGAAATCGATCGCGACAACCTTGTGCTTGGGATCGTTCTGCGGCTTGTACCCTTCCGGCCATGCCCACCGCATCTCGTTCCAGTGATAGGACTGCGCACAGGTGACATCCTTGGCCAGATCAAGCCCTTCCAGCCCGGCAAATCCGCGCGCCTTTTCCACGAGGGCCGCAATGTCGAAGTTGCCATCAGGATCATGGGCCAGCGCCACATGCGGCGCACCCTGTTGGCGGATCGCGCGGGTCAGCCGCCGGGTGTCAACGCCGCCCATACCGATGCGGTTGCGTTTGCCCAGCCACGCCGTCAGCTCCTCTGTCGCACGCCAGTTGGAGGCGTCTGTCGGATCCCATTTAACGACCATACCTGCCGCGACGGGGTCAGCGGTTTCATCATCTTCGGGGTTCACGCCGGTGTTGCCGATATGGGGGAAGGTGAAAGTGACCACCTGTCCCGCATATGACGGGTCAGTCATGATCTCTTGATAGCCGGTCATGGCAGTATTGAAGCAAAGCTCTGCGACCGTTTCGCCGGTGGCGCCAAATCCGACCCCGTAGAAAATTGTGCCATCCGCAAGCGCCAAGCATGCTGTCGGTTTTTGCGTCATCGCCACTGATCCCCCATGTCAAATTGTGCCGGGTGTACGCAGGGCGGGAAGGGCGGTCAAGTGGCAGTTGCGCCCTTGCAAACAAGGCAGGGTGACGTGGCTAGATGGTTGTCAGCGGCGCGCACACACACTATGTCTGCCGGACGTTTGAATAGGCAAACACGGGACACACTCATGGACATGCGCGAACGGGTCAATGCGGCCCTGAAGGATGCGATGCGCTCGAAAGAGGCGGATCGCCTGTCGACGCTGCGGCTGATCAACGCTGCGATCAAGGACAAGGACATCGCGGTGCGCGGCAGCGGTGATGATGATGCCACGGGTGCAAGCGACGAGGATATCCTCGCCATCATGGGCCGCATGGTCAAACAGCGCCAGGAAAGCGCGCGCGCCTATGAAGAAGGCGGGCGGTTGGAGCTTGCGGAAAAGGAAATGGCGGAAATCAAGTTCATTGAAGCATTTCTGCCCAAGCAGCTGAGCGAAGATGAAGTAGAGGCTGCCGTGGCCGATGTGATTGCCGAGGTGGGCGCGGAAAGCATCCGCGACATGGGCAAGGTCATGGGCGCGCTGAAGGCGAAATACACAGGCCGCATGGATTTCGGCAAAGCCGGGCCCATGGTGAAGGCCAAGCTCGCTTAAGCGCGCAGAGCTCTTTTCAGATCATCATAAAGTGCCAGCCGCTCGGCCGCGTCGAGGAAAGATCCGATTTCCACTTCGCGGTCGCCACCGCGCAGGGTGATGTAGTTCTCAACCGGGCCACCTTTGGGGTGCAAATGCACCGTCACCCAATAGCGGTTGGCTTGCCATTCCTTGACGCCGCCTTTCGGCTCGTGCCGGATCAGATGCGCATTGGTGTCGTCGACGGACAGCTCTTCTAGCACCTCGCCCCGGCGATAGCTGACGTGCAGCGCATACCAGATGCCAGCGAGCATAAGCGCAAAGAACGGCAGCAGCCCCCAGAGGACGGGTTGCCCAAGAAGCGTCAGCAGGGGCAAAGACACCAGCAAAGCCGTCGCCCCGATAAACAGCACGAAATCCTTACGCAGCAGTGACCGGTAGGGCCAGAGGCTCAACTGCCAATGCGGGTCTTGGTGTGGTGGTTCGGGCGTCCATTCATAGGGCATACCAAGCACTTAGCGGATCGGTGACAATGATCAAAGGTGAAGCCCTGTCGCAGCGCGATCTTTTGTCCCGCACAGAGGTGCTGAAAAGAAAAAGCCCCGCCGATTGGCGGGGCTTTTTTGAACTGTTGCGCCGGTTTAGTGCGCCGGGCTCTTATCCCAGTCTTCACGCTTCGGTAGTTGCTCGAAGGTATGCTCTGGCGGTGGAGATGGCAGCGTCCACTCCAGCGTATCCGCATACTCGTTCCAAGGGTTGTTCTCGGTCACGGTACGGCCACGCAGCAGCGTCCAGGCCAGCACACCGATGAAGAACAGGAACGACGCGAAGGACAGGAACGCACCCCAGCTGGAAATGTAGTTCCAGTAGGCATACGCCTCAGGATAGTCGATGTAGCGGCGTGGCATGCCCTGACGACCCAGGAAGTGCTGCGGGAAGAACGTGATGTTTGCACCGATGAACATGGCCCAGAAGTGCAGCTTGCCCGCCCATTCAGGGTACATCTTGCCCGACATCTTTGGCAGGTAGAAATAGATCCCTGCGAAGATCCCGAATACGGCACCAAGGCTCATCACGTAGTGGAAGTGGGCCACGACGTAGTAAGTGTCGTGATACACACGGTCTACACCAGCCTGTGACAGTACGATCCCGGTCACGCCACCCACGGTGAAGAGGAACAGGAAGCCGAAGGCCCAAAGCATCGGCGTCTTGAACTCGACCGAGCCGCCCCACATCGTCGCAATCCAGCTAAAGATCTTCACGCCCGTCGGGACCGCGATGACCATCGTGGCCAGCATGAAGTACGACTGCTGCGTCAGCGACATGCCGACGGTGTACATGTGGTGCGCCCAGACGACGAAGCCCAGAACACCAATCGCAACCATCGCATAGACCATTGGCAAGTAGCCAAAGATCGGCTTGCGGCTGAACGTAGCGATCACGTGGCTGATGATCCCGAACGCAGGAATGATGATGATGTACACTTCCGGATGGCCAAAGAACCACAGGATGTGCTGATAGAGGATCGGGTCGCCACCCTGTTCCGGCTGGAAGAAGCCGAAGCCAAAGTTGCGGTCCATCAAGAGCATGGTAATCGCACCAGCCAGCACAGGCAGCGCCAGCAGGATCAGCCATGCGGTCACGAAGATCGACCATGCAAAGAGCGGCACCTTGTGCAGCGTCATGCCGGGTGCGCGCATGTTCAGGAATGTCGTGATCATGTTGATCGCGCCCAGGATGGATGATGCGCCGGAAAGGTGCACGGCGAAGATGGCAAGGTCCATCGACATGCCCGCCTCTGATGTCGAGAGCGGTGCATACATGACCCAGCCAACGCCAGACCCGGCTTGCCCATTCCCGCCAGGGGCGAGCATTGAGGCTACACCCAGCGATGCACCGGCCACAAACATCCAGTAAGACAGGTTGTTGAGGCGGGGGAATGCCATGTCTGGCGCGCCGATCTGCAGCGGCATGAAGTAGTTACCAAACCCGCCGAAGAGGGCGGGGATCACCACGAAGAACATCATCAGAATGCCGTGGTACGTGATCAAAACGTTCCAGAGGTGGCCGTTCGGCGTACAAGTGGCATCAGAGGCGAACATACGTGCACCTTCAAGGCACATGTATTGTACGCCCGGCTCCATCAGTTCCAACCGCATGTAGACGGTGAAGGCGACCGATATGAAACCTAGGATACCGGCGGTAAACAGGTACAGGATACCGATATCCTTGTGGTTGGTTGACATGAACCAACGGGTAAAGAAGCCCCGCTCGTCTTCATGCGTGTCGCCGTGGATGGCTGCGTCTGCCATGTGGCTCTCCTCGAATTGGCTACAGAGATACTGACGAGTCGTTGCCCACCAATATTTGCCACGGTTCTAATAGGTTGATCCGGCATGAGCAACAAAGGATGCGCCCCTAGACTTGGGGTATTTTGGCGCAGGTCAGGGCGCGGTTTGTGCCGGGCTGACATGATAGTGTGATGAGGCTAGGCTGGGGTGACAAAGGGGAAGGTCAGATGACAGATGCGCCACCATTCACCATCGGTGTCGAAGAAGAATATCTTCTAGTCGACCGTGTCACCTGCGCGCTGGCCGATGCGCCCGAGGGCCTGATTGCGGCCTGCCAATCCGATCTCGATGATCAGGTCAGCCCGGAGTTTCTGCAATGCCAGATTGAGATCGGCACCCATGTCTGCAGCACTGTTGCAGAGGCACGCGCCGACCTGCAACATCTGCGCCGCACCGTTTCGCGTCATGCCGCCGATTATGGGCTCGCCCCGATAGCTGCGTCTTGTCATCCTTTTGGCGACTGGAAGAACCAGCCGCACACCAACAAGGCCCGCTACACCCAGCTGCAACGTGAATTGGCTGGTGTTGCGCGGCGTATGCTGATCTGCGGCATGCATGTGCATGTCGGTATCCCTGATGAAGAGATGCGGATCAGCTTGATCAATCAATTCAAGTACTTCCTGCCTCATCTTCACGCGCTTTCTGCATCCTCGCCCTTTTGGCAGGGCGACGATACGGGGATGAGCTCTTACCGGTTATCGGTCTTCGACAACCTGCCGCGCACCGGTCTGCCGCCTTACATGAAAGACTGGGCGCAGTTCAGCGATACGGTGGACACGCTGGTGGATCTGGAGCTGATCGAGGATGCCTCGAAGATTTGGTGGGACCTGCGGCCATCCTGCAAATTCCCGACAATCGAAAGCCGGATCTGCGATGTGGCGCCGCGGTTGGGAGTGACGCTGACCCTCGCGGCGCTGACGCAATGCCTGACCCGGATGATTTGGCGCAAGTCGATGGAAGGGGACGGCTGGCGCGTCGTGCAGAACTTCATGGTCGCCGAGAACCGCTGGCGCGCGCAACGCTACGGCGTGTCAGAAGGGTTGATCGACTTCGGTCGGCGTGAGCTGATCCCGTTTTCGCAAGCCGTCGAAGAAATCATCGAATTGGTCAGAGAGGACGCAGAAGCGCTGGATTGCGTGGCCGAGGTGGAGGCCGCGCGCAATATCGTCACAGAGGGGACGAGTGCGGACCAGCAACGGCGGACCTACCGCGCAGCGATTGATGGTGGGGCCACGGACAAAGAGGCTTTGCAAGCCGTTGTCGCCGCTCTGATCACGGATTTCACTGCCGATTTGTGAGGGCAATATGTTCGAAGCTAGCAAATCAGACATTTACTTCGGTACACCGCTGGCCCGCTATATGGTCGAAGACAAAGAGATGCTGAACGATGCGCTTCTGGGGGTCGGGCATAAGCTGCGCGCGGAAAGTGAAGGCGTGCAGAAGTCGAACCGCGGCGGCTGGCACTCTGAGGGCAACCTCTTCAAGGAAGACGATGACTCTATCCGGCATCTAAAGATGCTGGCCGGCAACGCCGTCTTCGATTGCACCAAGCGGCTGAAAGGCAAGACGGACCCCGCGACACTTAATCTGCGCCTAAGCGCCTGGATGAATATCAATTACGCCAACGCCTACAACGCGCCGCATACGCATCCGGGGGCACATTGGTCCGGCGTGTACTATGTGAAACAACCCGACGTGGATGAAGGAAACTCTGGAATGATCGAATTTCTCGATCCCCGCAGCGACCTGCCGAACTGGCGCATCTTGGGCGTCAATGCTTTCCGCCCTAAGCGCAAGATACGCCCCAAGGCCGGTGAGATCGTGCTGTTTCCATCATACCTGGTGCATTGGGTCTACCCCAACGCGACCGATGATGAACGCGTGACAATCGCGTTCAACGCGACCTTTAGCAAGAAGAAGAGCTAGACCGTAACAGTACCAAAATGCGCATCAAACGTCTGCCGCAATGCGACATCGAGGTCGTCCATCGTCACAGGCAGTCCCAGATCAACAAGCGACGTCACCCCCTGATCACTGATCCCGCAGGGCACGATGCCTTCAAAATGGCTCAGATCCGGTTCGACGTTGATCGAGATGCCGTGGAAAGACACCCATTTGCGCAGCCGGATCCCAATCGCGGCAATCTTGTCTTCGGCGGGCGATCCATCGGGCAGGGGGGGCTTTTCGGGGCGCGGGACCCAGACACCAACGCGTCCCTCCCGTATCTCGCCTGTCACGTTGAAGCGGTCGAGCGATGCGATTACCCACCCTTCCATTGATTTGACGAACTGACGGACATCGCGCCCGCGTTTGGCAACATCAAGCATCACATAGACCACCCGCTGCCCCGGCCCGTGATAGGTGTACTCACCACCGCGGCGCGCGTCATAGACCGGAAAGCGATCAGGGGTGAGCAAGTCATCTGGCTTGGCAGAGGTACCGGCCGTGTAGAGCGGCGGATGCTCCAAGAGCCAGATGCATTCATCGGCGTTACCCGCGACGATCCCTTCGACCCGCTCCTCCATGAAACGCAGAGCGTCTTCATAGTCGGTCAATCCCGGGGATGTCAGCCATTCGACCATCGGTGCAACAGGTCCAATTCGCAAAACGGTTGGCGCGGCCAGGCAACGCCGGCATGATTGTCATAAAGCAGCGATAGATCATCGGTCATGAACTTTGAACCCATATTGTCGGCACCACCTCAGGTTCACCTGCATCTCGTTGCTGCTGTGGCGGCCATTTTGATCGGTCCGATGGCGCTTTATCGCAGGTCGCGGGATATCTGGCACAAGGTGTCCGGATACCTGTGGATCACTGCTATGCTGACGACTGCGATCACATCCTTCTGGATTTCGGGTATCGCATTGATCGGGCCCTTTAGCCCGATCCATCTTTTATCGATCTTCGTCCTCTTCTCGCTCACAGAAGGGATCTGGCAGATCAGACGCGGGAACGTCAGCGGGCATCAGAAGACGATGCGCTCACTGTACTTCTGGGCGTTGATTATTACCGGGCTTGCCACGCTCTTGCCGGGGCGCAGCCTGCATCTTGTGTTCTTTGGGGCCATTGATGGACCATGGCCGTGGATCGCCGTTCTGGCCACGGCGGCCGTCCTGATCATCTATCGTTACCGGCGGCGCGTTTTGCCCCTTGGCAAGGTCCGGGGCCTGTTCTAGAAGCACCGCAGCCTAAGACTTGCGGTCGTGGCGGAATTGGTAGACGCGCAGCGTTGAGGTCGCTGTGAGGTAACACTCGTGGGGGTTCGAGTCCCCCCGACCGCACCAT
>JBCBOD010000081.1:0-18099 GCA_039821425.1 Pseudomonadota bacterium | reverse complement strand
GGACATTCATGTGCTTCACCGATTACGCACGCGGTTCCATGCGCCTGTCGGCCCTGATGGGCGTGCCGGTGACCTACGTGATGACCCACGACAGCATCGGCCTGGGCGAAGACGGGCCAACGCACCAGCCGATCGAACACCTCGCCATGCTGCGCGCGACACCGAACATGAATGTCTTCCGCCCCGCCGACACGGTGGAGACGGCAGAGGCTTGGGAACTGGCGCTGACCTCCGAGAAAACACCCAGCGTGCTGGCACTGACCCGTCAGGGGCTGCCGACCGTGCGCACGGATCACAAGACCAAGAACCTGACTGCGCAGGGCGCCTACGTGCTGGCGGATGCAGAGGGCAAGCGACAGGCCATCCTGCTTGCAACAGGCTCCGAGGTCAGCATTGCCATGGCCGCGCGTGACCTGCTGCAGGCCGAAGGGATCGGCACCCGCGTCGTCTCCATGCCCTGCTGGGAGATCTTTGAAGAACAGGATGAGGCCTATCGCAAGCGCGTTCTGCCCGGCGGCCCCGTCCGGGTAGCGATAGAGGCAGGCATCCGCTTTGGCTGGGATCGCTGGCTCTATGGTGAGCGCGGCAAGCGTGAGAAATCAGGCTTCATCGGGATGCACGGCTTTGGTGCCTCTGCCCCTGCTGACCGTCTCTACAAAGAGTTCGGGATCACGGCGGAAGAGACTGCTGCCAAGGTCAAATCCCTGATCAAGTAAGCCATGAGGGCCAGCGCCATGACCATCCTCAAGATCGGCAGCGCGCTGGCCCTTGTGGGCGTCATCGCCCTTGTCAGTTGCAGTGAAGAGCCCCCTATCATCGCAGAGACGGATGATGTGGACCGGTTCGCGCAGCAAGTGCTTAACAATATTCAGCCCGCCTCTATCGCTGAAAGCCGCGAGTACTGCGGCTACATCTACGAGACTGCGGATGGCGGGCTCGCCGCAACCGCGCCCGCACGCGGCGGAGAGGATTTCTGCGATCTGCCAGAACCCGATGACAGTGTGATTGCATCCTACCATTCGCACGGCGGGTTTACACCGGAGTACGATAACGAGGTCCCTTCGGTGGATGATCTTGTCGGGGATTTCGAAGCCGGGATCGACGGTTACGTCGGCACACCCGCCGGCCGTGTCTGGTACAACAGTGTTGAGACGGAAACGACCGTGCAGCTTTGCAGCGTGTCCTGCATCATCGCCGACCCGACGGATGACCCGGCCGAAGCGGGGTTCATCCCGCAAAGCTTTACCCTCGAAGAGCTGCGCGCGCGGTTTGAGTGATCAGCGTCGGTAGAGGATCGGAAACCAATCCTCACGCAGCTTTTGCCCCGGGACCATTTCGTGCCCGGGAAACGGTGGTGACGTCCGCCCAGGCCGTTCCACAAAGCGCGCATCATCACCCAGCAAACGCAGCGAAAATGCCCTGCGGCGCTGTGTTGTCGTGTTCCCGCGCGCGCCGTGCAGGATACGATAGTGAAAGGCGACGGCATCGCCGGGCTCCATCGCGTATTCGACGATTTTCATCCCTTCGGCATCCGGGTCCGGCACCGGCATGTAGCTGTCTTCATCCGGATAGAATGCCGTTTCTGCCAACCACCGCGTTGGCAACACGTCACGCGGCCATTTGTGGGAGCCTGCGACGCAACGCAGCGACGCGTCCGTGACCGGATCAAGCGGCGCCCAGAAACTGACGGTTTGCTGCCCCTCGACGAAGTAATAGGGGCTGTCCTGATGCCAAGGCGTTGGTTTTGACGTACCCGGCTCTTTGACCAGCACGTGATCATGGAACAACTGGCAGGTGTCGGACCCCATCAGATCCGCTGCCACCTCTGCCACGGCAGAGTTGCGCGCCACCTCTTCAAACGGGCCGATCCGCTGCCAGTTGCAGTAGTCATCGAAAAAGCGCCCGCCCTCGCCTTCCTTCAGGTTTTCCGCCGCGTAGGGACCCGGCTCTGCAATGTTGGTCGCCACACCTTCGCGCAGCGCGCCCACCCAATCAGCCCACAGCCCCTTGATCAGCACAACGCCGTCGCACTGGTAGGTGGCGATATGGTCTTGGGTGATCAGTGGGTGCATCGCGTTCTTCCTTTTCGGCAACAGTAGCGTGCGGGCGCCGATTCGAAACCCGCTTTGGGTCGGGGTGATGCGCGCGAGACGATGGCGACGTTATCGCTAACAGCCCATGTTATCGTTAACATACTGATTCTAATGCAATTTCACTTGGCCCATTTGGTGCACTAACGTATACGGCCCGCAAAGGGCGGAGGAAAAGCGTATGACTGTCACCATCGGGATCAACGGTTTTGGCCGGATCGGGCGCTGCACCCTCGCCCACATCACCGAGGCCGCCCGCAACGACGTGCAAGTGGTCAAGATCAACGCAACCGGCCCGATCGAGACGAACGCGCATTTGTTGAAATATGACAGTGTGCATGGCCGCTTCGGCAACCCGGTAAAGGTCGCAGGCAACACGCTGGATCTGGGGCGTGGGCCGATTGATGTCATGTCGACCTACGAGATGGACGAGCTTGATTGGGACGGCGTCGATGTCGTGCTGGAATGCACCGGCAAGTTCAATGACGGCCAGAAATCCGCCACCCATCTGGAGCGGGGCGCAAAGAAAGTCCTCATCTCTGCCCCCGCCAAAAACGTGGACCGCACAGTAGTCTATGGCGTGAATCATCGGGACTTGATGGCGGCGGAGCGCATGGTGTCGAACGGCTCCTGCACGACAAACTGCCTCGCACCCTTGGCCAAAGTGCTCAATGACGCCATCGGGATTGAGCGTGGGATCATGACCACAATCCACAGCTATACCGGCGATCAGCCAACGCTTGACCGGCGGCACAAGGACCTCTACCGCGCGCGCGCCGCTGCCATGGCGATGATCCCGACATCCACAGGCGCGGCGAAAGCCCTGGGTGAGGTGCTGCCAGAACTTTCCGGCAAACTGGACGGCACCGCGATGCGGGTCCCCACCCCCAACGTCAGTGCGGTGGATTTGACGTTTGAGGCCGGGAAATCGGTCATGGCAGGCGACATCAACGCTATCGTGAAGGAAGCTGCCGCAGGCTACATGGGCATGGTCATGTCCTGCGATGATGAGGCCAAGGTCAGCGTGGATTTCAACCACACGACCGAAAGCTGCATCTTTGCCCCTGATCAGACCAAGGTTGTCGGCGGCAAAACCGTGCGCGTACTGGCCTGGTACGACAACGAGTGGGGTTTTTCGGCACGCATGGCCGACGTCGCCGCCACAATGGGCCGGATGCACTAAACCCTTTGCAAGTGGGGCGCGCTGGCCTACCTCTGGCGCATGACCAACAAGATCGCAGTGTATCTCGCACTGATCATCATTGCTGCATTCGCAGTCGACTATGCCCGCTATGACTGGGCAAATACTGTCTTTCTGATGCGCAAGTTCACAGACTTGATCGAATGGATGGCGTTTTGGCGCTAGCCCCGGTTGACCTTTGCGCGGAAATCGCAATGTTAGCGCCAACATTGACCCAGAGGAGAATACCATGGCCGTCAAAGTCGCAATCAACGGATTTGGCCGGATTGGCCGCAACGTACTGCGTGCCATCATCGAAAGCGGACGCACCGATATCGAGGTGATCGCGATCAACGATCTGGGCCCGGTTGAAACCAACGCCCACCTGCTGCGCTTTGACAGTGTGCACGGCCGTTTCCCGGCCGAGGTAAAGACCACAGAAGACACGATCGACGTGGGCCGCGGCCCGATGAAGGTCACGGCCATCCGTAACCCGGCTGAACTGCCCTGGACAGATGTGGATGTGGTGATGGAATGCACCGGCATCTTCACCAGCAAAGAGGCCTGTCAGGCACATCTGGACAACGGATCGTCCCGCGTACTGATCTCTGCCCCCGGCAAGAACGCGGACAAGACAATCGTGTTCGGCGTGAACAACGACATGCTGACAAACGATGACCTTGTCGTGTCAAACGCCTCCTGCACAACAAACTGCCTGTCACCTGTCGCCAAGGTCCTGCATGAAAGCATCGGGATCACCAAGGGCTTCATGACCACGATCCACAGCTACACCGGCGACCAGCCGACGCTCGATACGATGCACAAGGATCTCTATCGCGCGCGCGCTGCAGCACTCTCGATGATCCCGACATCGACCGGTGCGGCGAAGGCCGTAGGCCTTGTCCTGCCAGAGCTGAACGGGAAACTGGATGGTGTGGCGATCCGCGTGCCAACGCCAAACGTGTCTGTCGTCGACCTGACATTCGAAGCGTCCCGCGCGACGACGGTGGAAGAGGTGAACAATGCGATCATCGCCGCCGCAGACGGACCATTGAAAGGGATCCTTGGCTATACGGATCTTCCGATGGTCAGCTCTGACTTCAACCATGACCCGCACTCGTCGATTTTCCACCTTGATCAGACAAAGGTGCTGGATGGCAACATGGTGCGTATCCTGACGTGGTACGACAACGAATGGGGTTTCTCCAACCGGATGAGCGATACTGCCGTCGCAATGGGCAAGCTGATCTAAGCCTCTGAACATATTTAATAAAAGTCGGTCCTTTGGATCGGCTTTTTTTGTGGCAGATTGCGAACACCGCCATGCAAAAATCGCAAAGGTGCTTCTCGCTTTTCGGCGGTTGTTCTGCAGCGCAGCATCTCTAACTCTCCCAGTGAAAGTTATCAAACCGCGCTGACAAAAGGAGCACGCAAATGACCGTCGTAAACACCGTCCGAACCGCAATTGCAAAGCGCGTGGCCTACAGCCGCCTGAAGCATGAGCTGGCAACGATGCCACTGGAAACAGCCATCGACTTGGGCATGTTCCGCGAAGATGCAGGCAAAGTCGCTACCAAAGCGATCTACGGCTAGTCCACGCAACGCAGCAGATTGCTGCACAGCAACCTCAATGATACCAAAGGTCCCGAGAAGCTGCCCGGGGCCTTTTTATTTGCAGTACAGACAAGACATTGACGGACTTCGCGCAGTCGCGGTGATCATCATCCTGTTTTATCACGCCGGACTGTCGAACGTGCCCGGCGGGTACATCGGGGTTGACGTTTTCTTTGTGATCAGCGGGTTCCTGATTACCGGTTTGATCATGCGTGCCGTCGCCGAAGAGCGATTTCGATTTAGCGATTTCTTTCTTCGCCGCCTCCGGCGTCTTGGCCCCGCTCTTTTGGTGACAGTTGCAGCAACGCTCGTTGCTGGTTGGTTCGTCCTGCCGCCCAACCTCTACGCAGATACCGCAGGTTCAGCCATCGCGAGCCTACTGTCTGTCAGTAATATCTATTTCTGGCTGCAATCGGGCTATTTCGACACCGCAGCCGACTACAAACCGCTGCTGCATACCTGGTCGCTAGCGGTGGAAGAGCAGTTCTACCTTGTCTGGCCCGCTGTGCTGGTTCTTCTAGCCCCTGTTCTGCGCAACCGTGGCCTTGTCTTTATCATCGCCGCGTTGGGGCTCATCAGTCTGATCGTCACAGAGGCGATCCTTGGCCGTTCGCCTTCTGCTGCGTTCTTTTTGACACCGTTCCGAATTTACGAGTTTGCCCTTGGCGCGGTCCTGGCCCTTGGGCGATGGCAAGCTCCGAATGTGGCTCTTGACCACATCGCATCTATGGCCGGTGTGCTGACGATCTTCTACTGCGCTGGTACATATACAAGCGATACGGCTTTTCCCGGCCTGAATGCGTTCTTACCCGCACTTGCGGCTGCCGCAATGATCTATGCTGGGCCACAGGCAGCGATGAACCGCGCCCTATCCCTGGCCCCTTTCACCTACATCGGCCGGATCAGCTATTCTGTCTATCTCGTCCACTGGCCGCTCTTCGTTTACGCGGGATTCGTTGTTGGTGTCGCGAGTACGGCAGTTGACGTACTGGTTTTGATCGGCTTGGCGATGGTGCTAGGTGCCGGGATGTATCATCTCGTCGAAACACCATTTCGCAGAACGGCAAATGGGCAATTCCGGATCGCCATAGGCGGTTTGGTCAAGACCTGTGGCGGCGCGACCGTCGCGATTGTCATCGCGTGCCTTGTGATCACCCAGCAGCGTGGTGTGCCACAACGCTTTGCCCCGGAAATGATGGCGCTGCTTGCGGACCTTGACCGTGCGGTTGATGCGAGGACCGAAGCAACCGGCGAGTTTTCATGCAGTTCAACGGTCAATTCCGAAGACGTCTATTTCGCCGATTTTGAAGACTGCCTTCCAGACGCTCAGGAAGGCCTGATTGTCGTCCTGGGTGACAGCCATGCGGCTGACGTTTTCATGGGCTTGCGAGCAGCATTTCCTGTCGCGCCGCTTGTGCAGCTGACCGGCAATGGCTGCAACTTTACCAAGGACCGGGACGGCGAAAGCAGATGCGCGCCCTACATGCGATACTGGCGTGATTGGATCGGTGACAATGCAGATCGCATTGCAATGATCATCTACCATCAAAGCGGCGCAAGCCTTTTGGAAGTCAGCCCTGGTGGTGGAACGCAGCCGTCACCCGCGCTCATCAATCAAGTGAACGCCAACCTGGTCCATTATGCTGCGGAAGACGTGCCATTTTACATCTGGGGACCGCGCCCGCGATTCAATCGCACAATTGCGATTGCCATCATCGGAAGCGCCGACAAGGATGCGTTACGGCAGTACTACAAGCCCAGTGAATACCGGTCTGACATTGTGTTGGACAACGCGCTCGCCGAACTTTATCGCGAAACAAGGCTCAAGTATCTTTCCGTTGCCGATATCATCTGCACGCCGCTTTGCCCGGCACTGACGGCGGAAGGCAAACCCTACGTTGTCGATAACGCCCATTGGAGCCTTGAGGGTGCGACGGAGGCCGTGCGGCAGATCGTTGCGACGGATCCCCTGCTCGAGGCCGCGCTTACGGCAAATGCGTCGCCAGAAACCCGTTGATCCTATCATTGTAGCCGGGCTGCCCGGCGAGGTTGTTGTGCGTCGCATCCGGGATCGGCAGAAACGTGACGGTGAGACCCTCGTCTTGCATCAGCCCCGCCATCGCCTGCCCTTCGGTCATCGGGATCAGTTGGTCTGCCGTGCCGTGCTGGATCAACACCGGGGCTTCGACTTGCGGCACATCATCGGCTGACTGCCATTTCTGCACTCCAGGGATCAGGCATGCAGGCAGATAGGATGCCTTTGTCATCAACCGACAGAGCCGCACATAGGGCGCATCCAGCAAGACCGCCGCGACCGGCCTGCGTGCGGCCACGTGAAGCGCGAGCCCGGTGCCCAATGAAAACCCATGCACAACGATGGGCCCGTCATGCTGTGCAGACAACCAGTCGTAAGTGGCGAGAGCATCAGCTTTCAACCGTGCCTCCGACGGGCGCCCTTCAATCCCACCGCCACCGGGATACTGCATGGCCGCGAGTGTTCGCCCCGCAGTACGATGCGCGTCAAGCGTGAAGGTAAAGTAGGTCAGCGCCCCGCCATTCCCCATAAAGAACAGAACTGCTGCCGGATCATCGCCTTCTGCAACGGCAAGGGAAACCTGCTGTTCACTTACAGCAATCTGCTGAAACGCCGGATCATCGAACACATCTGCGCCAAACGGATAGATGAACCGCGGGTGCATCAGGACCATCGTCACAGCGTAGAGCAGATAGGTTCCGGCCAGCATCCAGGCCCAATTCACTCGTCGAACCGGGCGCGCAAGGCTGTGTTGACGGCCGGTGTCACGAACTTTGACACATCGCCCCCAAGACGCGCGATTTCCTTGACCAGCTTTGAGGCAATCGCCTGATGCTCCGCCTCTGCCATCAGAAACACGGTTTCGATGCTGTCATCCAGTCGGCGGTTCATACCTACCATCTGAAATTCATACTCAAAGTCGGCTACAGCACGTAGGCCCCGCACGATCACGCTGGCCCCAACATCACGGGCGCAGTCGATCAACAGGTTCTCAAATGGATGGGCCACAATCTCACATCCGGTTGACGCGGAGAGCGGTGCCGCCTCGGCCTCTACCATCGCCACACGCTCTTCTAGCGAGAAGAGTGGGCCCTTGTCGCGGTTGATCGCCACGCCGATCACAAGACGATCCACCAGCGAACAGGCACGCCGAATGATGTCTGTATGGCCCAGCGTGACCGGATCAAATGTACCGGGGTAAAGTCCTACGCGCATGGCCATCCTCGTCTGGTCTTGGTCGGCGCGCAGGCCACCACGATTGCGTCTTGAATGCAAGCATCAGGGGCTAGTGCCCCATGATCATCCCTTCGAGGGATTCCTTTTCCATCGCAAGCTGTTCCAGCCGAGCCTTCACCGCGTCACCAATGGAAATCAGACCGACCATCTTGCCATTGTCGAGCACCGGCAAGTGGCGAAACCGCCCCTCGGTCATCATCTCAAGCGCTTTCAGCGCGCTGTCAGAAGGGCTGCAAGTGACAAGTTTGGCTGTCATCATGTCACGCACGGGATCCGTCAGACAGGCGGCCCCGCGCTTGCCCAGCTCACGTACGATGTCGCGTTCCGAGAGGATGCCATCGAGGCTGTCTCCATCTTTGGAGACGACCACCGTCCCAATCCGGTTTTCCGACATCAGGCGCGTGGCTTCGACAACGGTCTCACTCGGCTTGATCGATATGACCCCAAGTTCGGGTTTCATTTTCAGGATCTGAGAAACTAACACGCGCGGCCTCCTCCTCCACGTTGTCTTGGGTTCAGCCTGTCAAATCACAGGGCTGACTGTCAAGTTTGATGGACAACCGCGGGATGACCGCAAAAACAGGCAGTGCCCCGTCACAGGAATTCGGCCTTTCCGAGGACAAGCCGCCGCCCTATACCTTGGCGAAACGGCAGCGGAGGACATCATGCAAGAATTGACCCATTACATCGACGGCGCCCACGTCAAAGGCAACTCTGGCCGGTTCGCTGATGTCTACAATCCTGCCACGGGTGAAGTGCAGTCCAAGGTGCCGCTCGCCAATGAAGCAGAGCTTGCACGGGCCGTTGAGGTGGCCGCCGCAGCCCAGCCCGCATGGGCCGCCGTGAACCCTCAGCGCCGCGCACGCGTCATGATGGCATTTGTCCAGCTTCTGCATCGCGACATGGACAAGCTGGCCGAAGCGCTCAGTCGTGAGCACGGCAAGACGCTGCCGGATGCCAAGGGTGACGTGATCCGCGGCCTCGAAGTGGCCGAATACTGCATCGCCGCCCCGCAAATGCTGAAAGGTGAGTTCACCGATAGCGCCGGCCCCGGGATCGACATGTATTCCATGCGCCAACCCCTTGGTGTGACAGCGGGAATTACCCCATTCAACTTCCCCGCCATGATCCCGATGTGGATGTTCGCGCCCGCCATCGTCTGCGGCAACGCCTTCATCCTCAAGCCGTCAGAACGTGACCCGTCTGTCCCACTGATGCTGGGCGAACTGATGGAAGAGGCTGGCCTGCCAAAAGGCATTCTGCAGGTCGTCAACGGCGACAAGGAAGCGGTGGATGCGATCCTTTACAACGATACGATCCAGTCGATCGGTTTTGTTGGCTCCACCCCGATCGCGGAATACATCTATGGCACCGGCTGCGCGCAGGGCAAACGCGTTCAGTGCTTCGGCGGCGCCAAGAACCATATGATCATCATGCCGGATGCGGACATGGATCAGGCCGCTGATGCTCTTGTCGGCGCAGGCTACGGGGCGGCAGGCGAACGCTGCATGGCCATTTCGGTCGCCGTGCCGGTGGGTGACGACACCGCCGACCGGTTGATGGAAAAACTTGTACCAAAGGTCGAGGCGCTGAAGGTTGGCCCCTACACCTCTGGCAATGACGTGGACTATGGGCCTGTGGTGACTGCCGCGGCCAAGGCGAACATTGGCCGGTTGGTACAGACGGGGATCGACCAAGGGGCGAAGCTGATCGTCGATGGGCGCGATTTCAAACTGCAGGGGTACGAGGATGGTTTCTTTGTCGGGCCCCACCTCTTTGACCATGTGACAAAGGACATGGATATCTACACGACCGAGATTTTTGGCCCGGTCCTGTCAACCGTCCGCGCGCAAAGCTATGAAGAGGCGCTTGGCCTCGCCATGGACCACGAATACGGGAACGGCACCGCGATCTTTACTCGCGACGGCGACACCGCGCGCGACTTTGCGCAGCGGATCAACATCGGCATGGTCGGCGTGAACGTCCCGATCCCTGTCCCACTCGCCTACCACACCTTCGGCGGCTGGAAGAAATCTGTCTTCGGCGATCTGAACCAGCACGGGCCTGACGCCTTCAAGTTCTACACGCGCACCAAGACCGTCACGGCCCGCTGGCCTTCCGGGATCAAGGAAGGCGGCGAGTTCTCGATCCCGGTGATGGAGTAAGGGATCAAGGGATCAAGCGATCATTGGCATAGCCTGTCTGATCCGCTTAGTTCTTTCTTTCATAAAGCGTGCTCTTTACACCTGTTGCGGCGCGAAATTCCGCTGCGCCATCTGCCAGTTTCCGGATGGCGGATGGCAAAGTCCGAAAGCGATTGAAAGGCGCGCGGAGCAAGAGGCCAAATGCAAAATAGGCGTTTGCGACAAGCTTCCTAGCTGCTCTGGCCTTTGTGGTTTGTTTGTCAGTGCGCGTCAGGTTTGTTATTTTCTGGTCCCTGACACGTCGGTAGAGGTAGTTGAGCGTGAGCCTCTCTTTTGGCCAAATCTCATATGCGCGGGCATCCGATGCCCATCCGGATTTTCCACCCGCATTTGATAGGTCCATGTGAAATTTTGTGTCTGATCCACCGGTAAACTGGTAGTTTTCATCAAAGCGAATACCCAACGCTTGTTGAGCTGAAAGGCGCAGCATCCAATTACTGGTATAAATCGGAATGCCCGCCTCATCATCGGTGAATGCCATCTTCGACTTGTTATTCATCAGCCGGATCATTTCGGCCTGCCAGTGGTTCAGCGCCAGTCTATCGCCCCAACTCAAGGCGGCGCCATCCTCTGGCACTAGGGTTCTTGGCCCCCCAACAAGGTCCAGCCGCCGCATTGTCATCGTGGCATATAACATCAAGAGCCAATCTTCATGAACCTTCTGATCGTCGTCGACAAAGGTCAGAAAATCGAAACCACCCTCGATCGCCATGTCCAGGACGCGATTGCGCGCAAAGGGAATCCCGGGCGTCGGCTCCAGCGCAAATTCAATGTCGAACGGAACCCGCGCCCTGAGTTCTTCCAAAGCCCCCTCGACCATGCCTTCGGCGTCGTTCTCGACAAGCAAAACCGTGCAGGTCACAGCCTCGGGTACGTTGATTTTGGCAAGGCTCTCTAACAATCTACGAAGGCCATCGAGGCGGCGATGCGTAATGATGCCAAGAGCAACTCTTTTGACTTCTTCAACCAATCGCGCGCCGCCAATTAACTTCCAACACTATGACACCCTAGCGCGCCCGTCGAAGATTGTGAAAACAGAAACTTGAATACGTCGTCTATTCCTTGGAAGGTCCGCGCATGGACTTCGCTCTATCAGACGAACAGATTGCCATGTTCGACATGGCGCAAGACTTCGGACAGTCCCAGATCGCGCCACATGCGCGCACTTGGGAAAGGGCCGGCACAATTCCACGCGCACTTTGGCCAGAGCTCGCCGGCTTAGGTTTTGGCGGTCTTTTTGTGTCCGACGATCAGGGCGGTGCGGGTCTCTCGCGTCTTGACGGCACGCTTGTGTTCGAGGCGCTCTCGCACGCCTGCGCGTCCGTCGCGTCGTTCCTGTCGATCCATAACATGTGTGTGGCAATGATCGCGCGATATGGCAGCGAAGGTCTGAGATTCCGGCTGCTGGATAAGGCCATCTCGATGGAAACTGTGCTGGCTTATTGCCTGACCGAGCCCGGGTCCGGCTCTGACGCAGCCGCACTGAAAACGCGGGCAGTGCGGGCTAATGAAGGCTTCCGGCTAACCGGCACTAAAGCGTTCATCTCGGGTGGGGGCTACGCCGACGCCTATATCCTCATGTCGCGCACGGGCGAAGATGGGCCCAAGGGCATCAGCGCAATATTGGTGGAGGACGGCGCCACCGGCCTCAGCTTTGGCGGGTTAGAGGACAAGATGGGCTGGCGGGCACAGCCGACCCGGCAAGTCCAGTTGGACGATTGCACGGTCCCGGCCGAAAACCTGCTGGGTGAAGAAGGCCACGGGTTCCGCTATGCGATGGCCGCGCTTGACGGTGGACGGCTGAACATCGCAGCCTGCTCCATTGGGGCCGCGCAATCTGCGTTGGACCAGACGAAGGCCTATATGAAGGAGCGCAAGGCCTTTGGGCAAAGCATCGACCAGTTTCAGGCGCTGCAGTTTCGCCTGGCGGATCTGGAGATCGCCCTGCAATCGGCACGCACGTTCCTGCGGCAAGCGGCTTGGAAACTCGATACCGGTGCGCCCGACGCCAGTACCTTCTGTGCCATGGCCAAGAAACAGGCCACCGAGGTTGGCAGTATGGTTGCGGACGGCTGCCTGCAACTTCACGGCGGCTACGGCTATCTGGCGGACTATGGGATAGAAAAGATCGTGCGGGACCTGCGTGTGCATCAGATCCTCGAAGGAACCAATGAAATCATGCGCTTGATCACCGCCCGCGCGCTGCTGAAAGACTGATGCAAGATGGCTGATATCATCATCCGCACTGATGGATTTGCCGGGCTGATCACGCTGAACCGGCCAGATGCATTGAACGCGCTGACTTGGCAGATGCTGCTGGAAATCGAAACAGCGCTCGACCGGTGGCGCGGTGATCCGACGGTGAAAGTTGTTATGATCGACGGTGCCGGTGATCGCGCCTTTTGTGCCGGTGGCGATATTGCCGAGATGTATGCCAGCGGCCTGCGTAGGGACTACGATTATGGCCGCCGCTTCTGGCGCGATGAATATCGGCTGAATGCCAAGATGACGCGCTATCCCAAGCCTATCGTCACTTTTTTGCACGGGTTCACGATGGGCGGTGGTGTTGGCGTAGGGTGCCACGCCAGCCACCGGATCGTGTGCGAGGGTAGCCGGATCGCGATGCCGGAATGCGGGATCGGCCTGGTGCCGGATGTGGGTGGATCACTGCTCCTTGCCCGCGCGCCAGACGGTGTGGGCCCCTTTCTCGGGCTGACAGGTGACCGCATGGATGCAGGCGACGCCATCTATACGGGCTTTGCAGATACCTACATCGATAAGGAGGCTTGGCCTGCACTGATCGCCGACCTCAAAGGTCAAGGCGATATAAACGTCGTCGCCAAGGCAGGTCAGACCCCCACGCATTGCCGGTTATCCGACTGGCAGGACGAGCTTGCGACGCTTTTCGGCAGCGCAACCCGGCAAGACCTGATTGATAAGCTCGCAAATGCGGCGGGGCCTGCCGCCGAAACGGCGCGCAAGGCTTTCGGGCGGAATGCACCTTTGGCGATGGCGGTCGGCTGGGCAATCCTGCAACGGATTGGACCAGAGACCACGATCGAAGAGGCGCTCGATCTGGAGTTCCGCTATACGCACCGGGCAATGGCGCAAGGGGACTTCCTGGAAGGCATCCGCGCGGCAATCATCGACCGGGACAAAGCGCCAAAGTGGCAGCACGAAAGCCTTGCAGAGGTGACTGAAGATGAGGTCGCCGCGATGCTGGCACCGATGGGTGCGGACGCGCTGAAATGGGAGGAGTGACCATGAAAATCGGGTTTATTGGGCTGGGCAATATGGGGGCGCCGATGGCGCTGAACCTTGCCAAGGAACATGATGTGACCGGGTTTGATACGGTCGCGACGCCCAAGGGCCTCGATCTTGCTGACAGTGCAGTTGCGGCCGTCACTGACGCAGATGTCGTGATCACGATGCTACCCGATGGGGCGATCCTGCGGGCCGTCGCGGCAGAGATTCACCCGGCGATGAAGACCGGTGCGGTGCATCTGGATTGTTCGACGGTGGATGTAGAAAGCGCGCGGGCGGTGGCGCAGCAGGCAACCGACCATGGGCTGCAGGCCGTGGACGCCCCGGTTTCCGGCGGGATTGGCGGGGCGACGAACGGCACGCTGACCTTCATGGCCGGTGGCCCAGAGGAGGCCTTCGCATGCGTCCAGCCACTCTTTGACATCATGGGCCAAAAGGCCGTGCATTGCGGCGATGCGGGGAATGGGCAAGCGGCGAAGATCTGCAACAACATGATCCTCGGTGCCACAATGATCGCCACCTGCGAGGCTTTTGCCCTGGCCGACAAGCTCGGCCTCGACCGGCAGGCGATGTTCGATGTGGTCAGCACCTCTTCAGGATATTCATGGAGCCTGAACGCCTACTGCCCCGCCCCCGGCATCGGTCCAGTGAGCCCTGCAGACAATGACTACACACCCGGTTTTGCGGCAGAACTGATGCTGAAAGATCTGCGGCTGTCCCAGATGGCGGCGACCGAAGTTGGCGCAGCTACCCCGATGGGCCATGCCGCCACCGTCGAATATGCTGCCTTCGTGGAGAACGAGGATGGCTTGGGCAAAGACTTCTCAGCCATGTTGCCGCGATTGGCAGCCAAGTCCTGAGCCCGCTCATGGAAGAGCCGATCTGGTCCGCATTCGTAAAGGCCGCAACCGGCGTTTCCGGTCCGCCGCGCCCATCACTCGCCTGGGCAAAGGCACGGCGAGCAGAGATGCGGGTATTTGATGATCGCACCGAAATTGGCGATTGGGTTCTCCCCCATGCCGACGTTACGAACGCAACGCTCTACCAAACACAATCGGGCATCAAGAACCGCGTGTTGGAACTCACGACGCCGGACTGCACAGTTCAAATCAACTTCAACCCAGGCACATCGCCGGAAGGGCATTTGCCCTACCCACTGACAATTGCGCCGTTCCCGGCTTGGATGGCAAAGCTGCGTGTCGTGATCTGGACCACGGTCGTTGTTGCCATTGCGATTTTGATTTTCGCCTAGGCTTACTCCGCCGCGACTTTGCCTGCGCCCAACATCGGCTTCAGGTACCGCCCGGTGTGGCTGTCCGTCACCTCTGCCACCTCTTCCGGTGTGCCCGTGGCGACGATCTTGCCACCACCATCGCCGCCCTCTGGCCCGATGTCGATGATATGATCAGCCGTCTTGATGACGTCGAGGTTGTGTTCGATCACGATGACTGAATTGCCCTGATCGACCAATTCATGCAGCACTTCCAAGAGCTTGCGTACATCTTCGAAATGCAGACCCGTTGTCGGTTCGTCGAGGATATAGAGCGTTCGCCCGGTGGAGCGCTTTGAAAGCTCTTTTGACAGCTTGACCCGCTGCGCCTCACCCCCTGACAGGGTCGTCGCCTGCTGGCCTACCTTGATATAGCCAAGGCCCACGCGCATCAGCGCATCCATCTTTTCGCGGATCGACGGGACCGCGCTAAAGAACTCCTGCGCATCTTCAACGGTCATATCCAGCACGTCGGCGATGCTCATGCCCTTGAACTTGATCTCCAGCGTTTCGCGGTTGTAGCGCGCGCCTTTACAGGTCTCGCAGGTCACGTACACATCCGGGAGAAAGTGCATCTCGATCTTGATCACGCCATCGCCCTGACACGCTTCGCAGCGGCCGCCCTTGACGTTGAAGCTGAACCGCCCGGGCTTGTAGCCCCGCGCCTTCGCTTCCGGCATGCCCGCGAACCATTCGCGGATCGGGGTGAAGGCGCCTGTGTAGGTCGCCGGGTTGGACCTGGGCGTTCGCCCGATGGGGCGCTGGTCGATGTCGATCACTTTGTCGAGGTGTTCGAACCCTTTGATCGTCTCGCAGGGCGCAGGCGTCTGCCGCGCGCCGTTCAGCTTGACCGAGGCATTCTTGAACAGCGTCTCGATCGTTAGCGTTGACTTGCCGCCGCCAGAAACGCCCGCGACGCAGACAAACTGCCCCAGTGGAAAATCAACCGTCACATTCTGCAGGTTGTTCCCAGTGGCCTTCACCACGGTCAGCTTCTTGCCCTTCTTGCCCTTCCGCCGGGTCGCAGGCACAGCGATTTCCTTGGCCCCGATCAGGTATTGGCCCGTGATCGACGCATCATTCGCCATGATCTCTTGCGGTGTACCTTTGGCCACCACCTGCCCGCCGTGGACGCCCGCCCCCGGCCCAATGTCAAAGACATAGTCGGCTTCGCGGATCGCCTCTTCGTCATGCTCGACAACAATCACGGTGTTCCCCTGATCCCGCAGATTCTTGAGCGTGGTCAACAGCCTGTCATTGTCGCGCTGATGCAAGCCGATGGACGGTTCGTCCAGCACATAGAGCACACCTTGCAGGCCCGACCCGATCTGGCTCGCCAGCCTGATCCGCTGGCTTTCCCCACCTGACAGCGTCCCCGAGTTGCGGGACATCGTCAGGTAGTCTAGACCCACGTTATTGAGGAACCCCAGCCGCTCGCGGATTTCCTTCAGGATCGCATGCGCAATTTCGTTCTTTTGCTTTGACAGGTGGTTAGGGACCTCCTGACACCAGTCATAAGCCTCTTTGATCGACATCTGCACGACGTGACCGATATGCAGGCGCGCGTCCTCGGGCCCGATCTTCACCGCCAGCGCCTCTTCCCGCAGGCGATAGCCGCCGCAGGTGCCGCAGTTGCGGTTGTTCTGGTACTGCTCGAACTCCTCGCGGATCCAGTTGCTGTCCGTCTCGCGATAGCGGCGTTCCATATTGGGGATCACCCCCTCGAACGCGCGGCTGACCTGGTAGACCCGCCCGCCCTCGTCATAGCGGAACTTGATCTCTTCCTCGCCAGAGCCGTAGAGGAACACCTGCTGGATCTTCGGGTCGAGGTCCTTCCAGCGGCTATTCTTGTTGAAACCATAGTGCTTGGCGATGGCCTCAATGGTCTGCAGGAAGTATGGGGATTTCCCCTTGCGCCACGGGGCCAGCGCCCCATCCGCGATCTTCAGCGTCACGTCTGGGACAACGAGTTGCTCGTCAAAGAAGAGCTCTACGCCAAGCCCGTCACAGGACGGGCACGCGCCGAAGGGGGCATTGAAAGAGAAGAGGCGCGGTTCGATTTCTGGGATCGTGAAGCCGGACACAGGACAGGCGAAGTTCTCGGAAAACGTAATGCGCTCGGGATCGCCCTCTTTCGGTGCGGTCTCCAAAATTGCGATGCCATCGGCCAGATCCAAAGCGGTCCGGAAACTGTCGGCGAGCCGTGTTTCCAACCCCTCACGGACGACAATCCGGTCGACGACAACGTCAATGTCATGGCGGAACTTCTTGTCGAGCGTCGGCGGCTCATCCAGTTCATAAAACTCGCCATCCACCTTCACCCGCTGGAAACCCTGCTTGCGCAGTTCAAGAAATTCCTTGCGGTATTCGCCCTTCCGGTCACGGATGATCGGGGCGAGCAGATAGCCGCGCGTGCCTTCTTCCAGCGCCATGACACGGTCCACCATATCCTGCACCTGCTGCGCCTCGATGGGCATGCCGGTGGCGGGGCTGTAGGGGGTGCCAGCGCGGGCGAAGAGCAGGCGCAGGTAGTCGTAGATTTCCGTGATTGTGCCAACGGTGGAGCGCGGGTTCTTCGACGTCGTCTTCTGCTCAATCGAAATCGCAGGGGACAGGCCGCTGATGTGATCCACATCCGGCTTTTCCATCATATCGAGAAACTGGCGCGCATAGGCAGAGAGCGACTCCACATACCGCCGCTGCCCTTCGGCATAGATCGTATCGAAGGCGAGTGAGGACTTGCCGGACCCGGACAGGCCGGTGATCACCACCAGCTGATCCCGGGGTATATCAACGTCGATGCCCTTCAGATTATGCTCGCGCGCGCCGCGGACTTCGATGTTTTTCAGCTCAGCCATAGCAATCCCTCTGCTTCACGCCGTGACATATGGCGTGTGTTGCCTGGGTCCAATGGGTAACTAGAACATTAACAGAACATTTGGAAATTAAATTTTGTGATGCCGGCAAAAGAAACGGGCCTGCCTAGGGTCTGGACTCATTGAGTTTCAAAGCCAGTAGATGACGAGGGCAGCAAGTGCGATTGCTGAGAGGAAGACCTTGGGGCACCGGTCGTATCTGGTTGCCACACGCCGCCAATCCTTGAGCCTCCCGAACATGATTTCGATCCGGTTGCGTCGCTTGTATCGGCGCTTGTCGTACTTCACCGGCTTCTTGCGTTGCTTCCGACCCGGGATGCATGCGCGTAT
>JBCBOD010000002.1:0-94915 GCA_039821425.1 Pseudomonadota bacterium | reverse complement strand
ACCGAAAGCCCTCTGCCACTGGTCGACGGCACCGATATGGCGGGCGCGGAAGAGCGGGTGGCGCATGTGGCCGAGTGTCGGCCTGAAATCTGTACCCTCGATTGTGGCACGATGAACTTTGCCGAAGCCGACTATGTGATGACCAATACGCCCGGCATGCTGCAGGCCATGGGCCGAATGATGACCGATCTGGGCGTCAAACCCGAGATTGAGGCATTCGACACCGGGCATCTGTGGTACGCCAAGCAGCTCGTGGCGGACGGTATTCTGGACGCACCTGCACTGGTTCAGCTTTGCATGGGCGTGCCGTGGGGCGCGCCGGATGACCTCAACACCTTCATGGCAATGGTGAACAACGTGCCCGACGATTGGACCTTTTCGGCCTTTTCGCTGGGGCGCAATCAGATGGCCTATGCCGCCGCTGCCGTGCTCGCCGGAGGTAACGTGCGTGTTGGGCTTGAGGACAACCTTTGGCTTGAAAAGGGTGTGCTGGCCACGAACGCGCAGCTGGTCGAGCGCGCCGTCGGAATTATTGAAGGCATGGGCGCGCGCGTCATCGGGCCTGTTGAAGTGCGCGAAAAGCTCGGGCTGACAAAACGGGCGCCCGCATGAACCGGGTCGCGGCGATTGTCGGTGGCGGCGTGATCGGCGGCGGCTGGGCGGCGCGGTTTCTGCTTAATGGCTGGGATGTGCGTGTCCATGACCCCGATCCAGAGGTCGAGGCAAAGTTGCAACCAGTGTTCGACAAGGCGCGCAAGGCACTCCCCAGCCTTCTGGATGTCGCGCTGCCCGACGAGGGGAGGCTGAGCTTCCACGCGTCAATCGCGGAGGCGGTTGATGGCGCGATCTGGGTGCAGGAAAGCACGCCAGAGCGGCTGGATCTCAAGCGCGAAACCATCGCGGCGATCGAAGCGGCCTGCGCGCCAGATGCGATCATAGGATCATCCACGTCGGGCTTTAGGCCCAGCCAGTTACAGGAAGGTGCTTTGAAACCCGGCCGGATCATGGTCGCCCACCCCTTCAATCCGGTTTACCTTTTGCCGCTGGTCGAATTGGTCGAAACGGGCGCCGATGAGGCGGCCATGACGCGCGCGACGGAGATCCTGAGCAGCCTTGGCATGTTCCCCCTGCATCTGAAAAAGGAAATCGATGCGCATGTGGCTGATCGCTTCCTCGAAGCCGTCTGGCGCGAGGCGCTCTGGCTGGTCAAGGACGGTATCGCAACCACCGATCAGATCGACGAAGCCATCCGCATGGGATTTGGCATTCGCTGGGCGCAGATGGGCTTATTCGACACCTACCGCACGGCGGGGGGCGAGGCGGGCATGCGGCATTTCATGGCGCAGTTCGGCCCTGCGCTCAAATGGCCATGGACCAAGCTGATGGATGTGCCGGAATTCAACGATGAGCTTGTTGAGCTGATTGCTGGCCAGTCTGATGCGCAATCGGGACACATGACCATAGATGAAATGCTAACCCAGCGGGATCAAAACCTTGTCGCGATGATGCGGGCGCTCAAAATGGAGAACTGGGGTGCGGGGCGGGTTCTGAACGAGCAGGAACGCAAGCTGCGGCAGGGCACAATCCTGGGCGCACGGGCGGCCGAGATCTCGGAACCGGGCCAGCCGATCCTGACCTTGCGTCGGGCTGTGCCGCTCGACTGGACGGACTATAACGGGCACATGAACGAGGCCAAGTACCTGCAGGCCTTTGGCGACGCGACCGATCGGATGATGGAACTGATCGGTTGTGACGCCGAATACATAGCCACCGGCGGCAGCTATTTCACCGCGGAAACCCACATCCGCCATATCGACGAGGTGTTGGCGGGGGCGCTGATCGAGGTTCGGACCCAGGTTTTGCTGGGGCAGGGGAAAAAGATGCATCTTTGGCACGAGATGCGGGAGGGCGACCGCTTGATCGCGACGGGCGAGCATTTCTTGCTGCATGTCAGCCTCGAGACCCGCCGCCCGTCAGAACCCTCAGCGGAAATCATGGCCGCACTGGAAGGCATCGCCGTTGCGCAGTCTGACTTGCCTATGCCCGATGGCGCGGGCCGCTTTGTCGGCCAGCGACCCTAGCGGCGGATCAGGCAATGGCATCGCGCAGCTCTTCGATATGAGCAGTCGTATCGCGCGCCGTGAACGACGCCTGACGGACCAGTTCATCGAAATGCGTGGTGAGCGTTTCTATCCGCTCGCGATCGCGAAACGCCATGTAGTGCCCGCCAGTGTAAAGCACGGCCAGCAGCGGCCCAAAGATTGTCACGGGCGCGGAATAGATGCGACGGGCGTCAAACAGATAGAGCCTAAGCCGGGGATAAAGTTGACGGGTGAGTGTCAGCAACTGATCGATCTGAGCTGTTCGGGCGTCCGGCGTCAGGCCGTGATAATAGCCAGTCGCTTTCGAAAAGCTTTCCAGTTCGTAAAGGGGCAGGGCAATCTCGTAGTCCGATTGGGACCGTTGCATCCAGTCGAGGCGATCGCGCGATGCATTCACCGCCTGCGTCGTCGTGCGCCCAATATGAGGACGATACTCCCATTCGAGCATCTCTTGGGTTTTTAGCATGTCGGGCAACGCGGCAGGGACGTGGCGGATCTTGTAGCCTACGGCCTCCTGATGCCAGGCAAAGATCCGTTCGTCGATCAGGGCACGCGGCGCTTCGGTGAGGGACAGGGCCGCTGCTGTCAAAGCCGCAGCACTTTCGGGTCGGTCGGACAATCCGAGCAGCCAATCCGTCGACACGCCAAGCGCCTGCGCGCAGCCCCCAACCACATGGGCGCCGGGCAGGCGGGTCGAGGCTTCGGACAATGCCTGACTGATCGTTGATCGGTCCGTGCCGACGGTGCGGGCCAATGCGCTCTGGGTCAGGTCGGCATCTGCCATGGCCCGCGACAACCGGTTTCGGAAAAGCTGCGCGCGCTCTCTTTTGTTCATTAAATCTGACATGCGATGATTTTTATCACGGTATTACTGCTTTGTTAACTGTATTCCATATTCCGCAACACCGCATCTTGGGTTAATTTTTAAGTGGTATCAATTCATTAACAGAGGAATCTATGGCAGCGCGTCGTACACGGCATCTACTGTTCACATGGCCAGCGGCGATTGAGTGGCCCACCGTGGGCCTGTTTGTCTTGTGTGCTGCCTGTTGGATTGTCGGCGTCTTTCTGCTGGGTCAATCCAGCTTGGCTATCGCCTTTGGGCTGACCATATTTTCGCTCGTTCTGCATTCGTCGCTTACCCACGAGGCGCTCCATGGCCACCCCTTTCCCTCACGGCTGGCGAGCGAGGCGCTGGTGCTCATCAATCCGGCCCTTTTCATTCCGTATCTGCGGTTCCGCGATCAGCATCTGGCGCATCATCAGGATGCGCGCCTTACGGATCCCTATGACGATCCGGAAAGCAATTATCTTGATCCCGCGATCTGGCATGGTCTCGCGCGGCCTCTGCAGGTGCTCTTGCAGTTCAACAACACCTTGCTGGGCCGGATTCTGGTTGGACCGGCCATTGGGCTTTGGGTATTCATGAAGAATGATATCCGGGCCATGCGCGGCGGTGATTGGCAGGTGAGGAAGGGTTGGTTGTTGCACCTGCCGGGACTCGCCCTGACGCTGTGGGCCATCAGCCTGTCAACGATGCCTATCGGCCTCTACGTCGTCGCATGTTACGCAGCACTTTCGATCCTCAAGATCCGCACATTCCTTGAGCATCAGGCGCATGAGTGCGCGCGGGGCCGGACCGTCATTATCGAAGATCGCGGACTGCTCGCTTTTCTTTTTCTGAACAACAACCTCCATGTCGTTCATCATGTGCATCCACGTGTTCCATGGTACCGGCTCAGGGCGCTTTATGCGCTGAACCGCGACCACTATCTGCAGCGCAACGAAGGGTATCTCTACCGATCCTATGGTGAGGTGCTGCGGCGCCACCTTCTGAAATCCAAGGACCCGGTCGCGCATCCGCTCTGGCAGAGCCCCTAATTCCACGCGATAGGGAGGTATGAGCCTCTGGATCCCCGTTACCCTGGCCGCCGCCGTCTTCCAGACGCTGCGGTTCATGCTGCAACGACAATTGTCGCTCAAGACGTTGACGGCGACCGGAGCCACCTTTGCCCGGTTTCTGTATTCCGCGCCGCTCGTAGTTGTGGGCATTACGCTCTACCTGAATAGCACTGGGCAGGCGCGGCCCACAATGGGGCCGGAATTCTGGATCTATGGCGCACTTGGCGGGGCGTCGCAGGTGCTGGCGACGATCGCGGTGGTCCTCTTGTTCAAGGAACGGAATTTCGCAGTCGGGGTAACCTTCAAGAACACCGAGGCGATGCAGGCGG
This sequence comes from Pseudomonadota bacterium, assembly GCA_039821425.1. GTDB lineage: Bacteria > Pseudomonadota > Alphaproteobacteria > Rhodobacterales > Rhodobacteraceae > Yoonia. The sequence goes on along the minus strand of JBCBOD010000002.1, from coordinate 90,582 downwards.
CATTGGTTGGGCTGATCGTTCTTGGGGATAGCATCAGCCTCGCTGGTTTCGGGGCCATCGCACTTGGCGTATTCGGTGTTCTGCTTCTGTCGGTACCTCCGGACAGTGTGCGGTGGCGCCTGGCAGATGCGGCCAATCGGGCTGCCGGGCTAGGGTTGGCGGCCGGACTGCTCTTTGCGTTTTCGGGCGTATTCTATCGCGGTGCATCGCTGGCGCTTGATCTTGACGATCCGCTTGCACGGGCTGGTTTGACCCTAGCTGCGGTCACGAGCATGCAGATGATCGGAATGGCCCTGTGGCTGAGCCTGCGCGAGCCGGGGCAGATCCACGCCGTCGTCGCGGCCTGGCGGGTCGCGGCGCTGGTGGGGCTTCTGTCGATGGCAGGTTCGTTCTGTTGGTTCACCGCCTTCACGTTGCAGAACGCGGCCTATGTCAAAACCGTGGGACAGGTCGAACTGATCCTGAGCCTGCTTGCGACAACGCTGGTCTTTCGAGAGCGCATCGCCCGCCGGGAATGGATCGGCATGGGCGTTCTGCTGGCATCGGTCTTGGTGCTGATCGCCGTTCTGTAGTGTCAGTCGTCTTTCGCAGCGATCCCACGCAGACGCAGGAATTCGCTTTCTTCGTCGCGGTTGCGGAAGAACGGCACACTGCTGGGTGGGCTGCGATCGGTCGCGCGGGCCTCGATCTCGCTCAGCACGACTTCGGTGATGAAGGGCATGTCGAACTGGCGGGCTTCTCGCAAAGACACCCATTGCAAATGGGACAATTCATCCGATGCGGCGCTGAAATCATCCGGGTCGGATTGTAGATCGCTTGCGTCGACGAGAAAGAAGCGCGCGTCGAAACGCCGTGGACGGCCCGGTGGGGTGATCGCGCGAAAAACGAATTGCAACGGTGCCGCGTCGGGCCGGTAACCTGTCGCTGCAAAGGCCGACCAATCGGGGGGGACGTTGCCCGCCCAATCAGCCCGTTGCCCAAGAACCTGCCCCGTTTCCTCGAACAACTCGCGAATAGCCGCCGTGGCGATGGCTTCGGCGAGGTTCGGGGCACTGTCCTCGGTCAGCCGGTTTGCGCAGAGCAGGGGCAGGCCGCGAGCTAGGTCAATACTCGCATCGCCCGCATCGACCGCGCCGCCGGGAAAAACGAACTTGTTGGGCATGAAGACGGCCTTGGCTCCGCGTTGACCCATCAGAATACGGGGATCTGTGTCGCGGTCCCGCAGCACGATCACCGTCGCCGCGTCGCGTATGGCTGTCTTGTCCTGTTGGCTCATTGCGTTGCCCCCAATCAGGGGGCTGTTTTCAGGTCGGGCCAAAACCGCCCATCCCGCGAGCCCACTGAAAGCCCACGATCGCCCCTTTTAATCTGGGTAACAGATAAAGCGACAAGGCCACACAGCCAACGGCAAAGATCGTAAAAAGTGTCAAAGGCTCTGGCCGCCACGTCATGAATACATAAAGCAGGAGGGGCGCCATGAGATGGCCGACGATCAGGATCGTCAGATAAGCGGGGCCATCATCCGCCCGATGGTGGTGCAGTTCTTCGCGGCAGACGGTGCAGGTGTCACGCACCTTGAGGTACCCTTTCATCATGGGCCCTTGACCGCAATTCGGACAGCGTCTGCTCCAGCCCCGCAACAGCGATGGCCACAGCTTACGCTTGGCATCCAAATCGTTCGATGACGTGTTGAGGTCTGACGGCTGTTCCATAGGGACTCGGCTGTGCAACGTGGGCGCAAGATGGTGCGGGAATGGGCATTTCGAAAGGGTGCAGAATGTCCTTGCGTCCGGATGTCGCGTGTCGCGGGCACACACGATCGGTTTGCGGTCCGGCGCAGCACCCCTGAGTTATACCCGGAAAAGGCGGGTGACGAAAAAATTGGCATCGGCCCGACGGAAAAGAAAAGCGGCCCCGTTTAACGATCAGTAGCGCCAAAAAAGAGCGCGAGCGAGAAACGGAGACCTATTGATGACACGCACACACTTCATTGCCCTGACGACAGGCATTGCCGTTGCCCTGACTGCGGTCACGGCCATGGCGGACAACCGGCGCGAACCGGTGCAGTTCGAAACGCTGGACACTGATGGCAACGGTGCCCTCACTCAAGAAGAGCTGCAGGCACGCGGTGACGCCCGGTTTAACGAAATCGACACGGACGCGGACGGCTTTCTGAGCGAAGCTGAACTGGCCAATGCGGGTCGGGAAGGCGCAAACCGGCGTGCAGAGCGGGTCCTTTCGCGCCTTGACGCCAACGGCGATGGCAAGCTGGGCCGCGACGAGATGCGCCCACGAAACGATGGGCGGCTGTTTGAACGCGCCGACGCTGATGGCGATGGCAGCATCTCTGAAGAGGAGTTTGCCGAGTTGCAAAGCCAAGTACGCAAGCGTCGCGGAGGTCGCTGGTAGACACCACCTCTGAACTGGTCCGCCTTGCGTGTTGGCGCGGGGCGGGCTAGCCGAAAAGCATATGACCATGCCCTTCGACACGTTGGACGACGCAAGCGACGATGCATTGCTGGCCCGTTATGCGGCGGGTGATGCCAGCGCGGCCCGTGCCTTGACACTGCGGTTTACACCCAAGGTGTTTGCGCAGGCCTATCGGATGCTGGGTGATCGGGCCGAGGCCGAGGATGTCGCGCAAGAAGCGATGCTGCGCCTTTGGCGGATCGCGCCCGATTGGAAGCCCGGGCAGGCCCGTGTGACAACCTGGCTGTTCCGCGTTACGTCGAACCTGGCGACAGATCGGTTGCGGCGAAACCGGGGAACGGCAATCGATGATGTGGCGGAACCGCAAGATCCCGCACCAGGCCAAGAGGAGCGGATGCAGAATTGCGCACGGCTCACCGCGATGAGGGCGGCTTTGGCCGCTCTGCCGGAACGGCAGCGGCTGGCCCTGACACTGCGCCATTTCGAAGGGCTTTCGAACCCGGACATTGCGGCACAGCTTGAGATCAGTATCGAGGCGGTGGAAAGTCTGACCGCCCGTGCAAAAAGGGCGCTGGCCCGGGCCTTGGCCCCGCAGAAGGCGGCGTTAGGATATACCGATGACTAGAAAAACGACACCAACCCAAGCCGAGATCGAGGCATTGCTCGATAGCCTGGCCGAAAGCGGCCCGGAACCATCCGACGCGCTTGTGGCGAGGGTTATGGAAGATGCGCTGGCCCGGCAATCTCAGGTGTGGCAGCCCCGGCAACGCGACGGATTTCTGAGCCAGCTCTTTTCGGCTCTTGGGGGATGGGGTGGCCTTGGCGGTCTTGTCGCGGCGACCTGCGCGGGGGTTTATGTTGGGGTGAGCCCGCCAGACGGGTTGCTTAATACGATGAACCTCGTTTGGGTCGTCGATCAGCAGGAAGCATTTGATGCGGCGCCGGGGCTGACGGGCTTTGGCTGGCTTCTTGAGGAGGAGGGGGCATGACGAGTATCGAAGACCGCCCAAGCCGACGCACGCCGCTCTGGATCAAGATCGTGCTGGGCGTTTCACTGGCATTGAACTTTTCTATAATTGGTTTGATTGTCGGGGCTTCGATGCGGTTCGGCGGCCCCAATCCGGGCCCGGCAACCATCAGCTATGCGGTTCCGTATGTTGCCGCATTGCCGCGTGATGAGCGGCGGCAAATATTCCGGCGCGCGCGCGAGCAATCCGGCTTCAAGGCGTTGCCGGACCGCGCCGCACGCCGCGATCTTTATCGGCAGGTGCTGGAAGCGTTGCGTGCCGATCCGTTCGATGCCGCGGTAGTCGAAGCGGTTTTGGCGAAGCAGACCAGCAGCATGCTCAGCGTGCAGCAGGCCGCACAGCAGGCCTGGCTGCAAAGGATCGGCTCGTTCAGTGCTGAGGAGCGGGTCCAGTACGCCGATCGTTTGGAAGAAATCCTGAAAAAAGGGCCGCGTCGCCACGGTAAGGACTAGGGCGACGACCCGCTTTTCACGCGGCCGGTCGGCCCATCGTCACCCGGTTGCGCCCTTCTGATTTCGCGGCATAAAGCGCCTTGTCAGCCCGGTCGATCAGGGCTTGCGCTGTCGGTACGTCGGCGTTCTCGGGCAACCTGTTCGGATCGCATACCGTCATGCCTATCGAAACCGTTACCGATATCTCGTCGGTCTTGCCCGGCAGCTTGAAGGTGGGGCCACCGATCACGTCGCAAAGGCGCAGGGCGGCTTTTTGGGCGTTCATCAGATTGGCGCCGGGCAGGATGATCAGAAATTCTTCGCCTCCGATCCGCGCCACCGTGTCGATGCCGCGCAGGTTTTCTCGCAGGCGCTCTGCCGCTTCGATCAGCACCGCATCCCCCGCAGCGTGACCATGAAGGTCGTTGATGCGTTTGAAGTGATCCAGATCGGCGATCATGACGGCAAAGGGTTTGTCGGTCTGGAACGCCCGTTCGGACACGCGATCCAGATGCGGCATCGCATAGCGCCGGTTGTAGAGCCCGGTCAGCGGATCGCTCACCGCGGCCTCGAGCCCGTTGCGGACCGTCGCGCGCAGGTCGTCGTTCATCCGCTTGCGTTGCAACAGTGCTGACAGACGCAGGGCCAGCTCTGGCCCGTGAAAGCCCTCGCTCATCAGGTCATTCGCGCCCATATCGAGCGCCTGCGCGCCATAGACCGGGTCGCTGTCTAGCTGCAGCATGAGGATCGCTGCGTGGCGTGTCACCGATTGGCTGCGGATCGTTGCGAGCAGATCGCGCATCCGGCAGCGATCCTTGACGCCCGTGACCAGCACGAACGCATCGGGCGCGCCCTCTTCATCGCGATCGCGCCATGCATGGGCCGGATCCGTCAGGCTGACGGTCGCATCCATGAGCGCGCCAGTAGCTTCTGCCCATAGGCGGCCGGTCACCTCGTTGGTGCTGACGATCGCAACCTTCGGCATGGGTCCGAAATTAGCGGGCCGTTCGGCAAAGCCCAAAGCGCGGGACGTATCATCGCGCAATTCCCATTCCGACGACGATGAATAGGCCCGTATGAGGCTGCGCACGCGGGCAAAAAGCAGCCCGTCGTCAAGCGGTTTGAAAGCGACCTCGTCGACACCAGCTGCGAGCAGGGCAAGCCGGCGTTCGGGGTTGGGGTTGGCCATCAACGCCATCACCGGAACTTTGCCGCGCAGGCCCACCTTCCACAGGCGGCGGGCGAGTTTGGCGGCGTCGCCGTCCGGAAGATCTGCAGCGGTCAGGATCAGGTCGGGCGACTGCGTTCCGGCAACTTCGACTGCGTCGCCGACCGACTCGGCCTGCATCACTTCGTAGTGGGCCGCGGCAAGTTTCACCCGCATGACAATGCGGTTTGTGGCGATCGGATCCACTATCAGGATCTTGCCAAGCATGTGCCTCCCCGTACGCGTACCCATTAATTGACGCTTCGGGTATCCGTTGATTTAGGTTAACAAACCGTTGCCCACACACGGAAATCCGGTCACCCCATGTCACACGCGCGAGAAACCGCCGAAACAATCGCTTTGCAGGCTTTGGCCTGGCTGGCAGGGAATGATGAACTGCTGCCGGTCTTCCTGGGGGCCACCGGGGCGAGCGAATCGGATGTGCGCGCCGGAGCGACCGATCCGCAGTTCTTGGGGGCGGTTCTTGACTTTCTCTTAATGGATGACGCCTGGATCCGTGCTTTTTGCGAAGAGGCGAACCTCCCACCAGAAGTACTGATGCAGGCCCGGCAGGCGCTGCCCGGCGGAGAGCAGGTGCATTGGACATGAGCGCGGTCAAGGGTATTGTCTTCGACAAGGACGGGACACTCTTTGATTTCAACGCCACATGGGTGGCCTGGGCCGAATCCTTCCTGCTGAAGTTGGCGGGCAACGACCGTGCTCGCGCCCGGCAGATCGGATCTGAAATCGGGTTCGACCTTGATCAGCGCCGTTTCGATCCGCACAGCGTCGTGATCGCGGGAACGCCGGAAGAGGTCGAGAAGGCGCTGCGCCCCCATTTCGAGGGCAATGGCGCTGATGTGCTGGACCTACTTAATGCAGAGGCAAGTCAAGCGCCGCAGATCGAGGCCGTCCCTCTTGACCCACTTTTGACCGAACTCACGCTGCGCGGCCTGAGGCTGGGCGTCGCGACCAATGATGCCATTGATCCGGCTATCGCGCACCTTGGCGAAGCGGGCGTAATCAGGCATTTTGCCTTCATCGCTGGTTATGACAGCGGCTACGGTGCCAAGCCCGGACCAGGACAGTTGCATGCGTTTTGCGAACAGACCGGACTTGGCCCTCAGGAAGTCGTCATGGTGGGGGACAGTCTGCACGATCTGCATGCAGGCCAAGCCGCTGGCATGCGAACGGTTGGTGTACTGACAGGGTTGGCAGAAGCGTCGGTCCTGTCCGCCTATGCCGAGGTTGTGCTGCCGGATGTCGGTCAGATCCCCGCATGGCTTGACCGTCTCTGAACCCAATCCCGGAAAACGACAAAAGCCGTCGCAAACGGAAAGGCCGCCACATCGCGGATCAGGTTGTCTGAGGCCCTGAACAAAAAGGGGGTGCAGCGATGGTCGAGGCAGCGACACGACGCAGACGGGGCGGGGGACGCGCAGGAGCTGCAGCGCGCCGCGGCTCAGCAGTCATCGAACAGATGCCCTGGAACCCGCCGCAAAACATCGACCGGCCTGTCGAACCGCTGACCGAAGAGGGCGTTCAGGCGATCCACGACGGCGCCATGCGTATCCTCGAAGAGCTGGGCATCGAAATCCTGAATGACGAGGCCGTCGAGGTGTTTCGGCAGGCTGGCTGCATCATCGAAGGATCAAACGTGCGCATGGGCCGCGACATGGTGATGGAGATGATCGCCAAGGCGCCATCGCAATTCACGCTCACGCCGCGCAACCTGGACCGTACGCTTACGGTTGGCGATGGATCGATCCTGTTCGGCAACGTCTCATCGCCACCCAACTATTGGGACATGGAGATCGGCAGCAAGGTTTCTGGCACACGGTCGCAATGTCAGAACCTGCTGAAGCTTACGCAGTATTTCAACTGCATCCACTTCGCCGGCGGTTATCCGGTCGAGCCGGTCGACATTCACGCCAGCGTCCGCCACCTCGACGTGCTCTTCGACAAGCTGACCCTCACCGACAAGGTCATGCATGCCTATTCGCTGGGCAAGGAACGCATCGAAGATGTAATGGAAATGGTGCGGATCGCGGGCGGGCTCAGCCATGAGGAATTCGAGGCGACTCCTCGGATGTACACCAACATCAATTCAACGTCGCCGCTGAAACATGATCATCCGATGCTCGATGGCTGGATGCGGTGCGCGCGACGCGGTCAGGGCTGTGTGGTGACGCCATTCACGCTGGCCGGGGCGATGGCACCGGTGACAATGGCGGGAGCCGTCGCGCAATCCCTCGCAGAAGCCCTGATCGCTGTCGTTTTGGCGCAGTTGATCCGTCCCGGCGTGCCCTGTGTCATCGGAACGTTCACATCGAATGTAGATATGAAATCAGGCGCGCCGGCCTTTGGGACTCCGGAATACATGCGGGCGACCCAGATGACGGGGCAGCTCGCTCGGTTCTATGGCTTGCCTCTACGGTCCTCAGGCGTTTGTGCTGCGAATGTCCCGGACGGGCAGGCGATGTGGGAGACGTCGAATTCGCTCTGGGCGGCCGTGCAGTCGGGGACCCATATGGTCTATCACGCCGCAGGCTGGCTGGAGGGTGGCCTCATCGCCAGCCCTGAGAAGTTCGTCATGGATTGCGAGATCCTCCAGCAGATCCAGCGCTACATGGACCCGATGCTGACGGCGACTGGCCCCGATGACATAGCACTCGATGCGATCCGCGAGGTCGGCTCCGACGGCCATTTCTTTGGCATCGAACACACGCAAAAGCGATACACGACCGCGTTTTACCAACCGTTTCTTAGTGACTGGAAAAACTATGAGGCATGGGAGGCCGCGGGCGGTGTCTGGACGGCAGAACGGGCCCACCTGACGTTCAAGGAGATCGTCGGGAATTTCGAGGCCCCGTCGATGGACGCAGCAATCCGCGACGAGCTTGCGGATTTCGTTGCCCGGCGCAAAGCGGAGGGTGGCGCCCCCACGGATTTTTAACCCCGATTGGCAGACCAGACGTGCCACGGTGATCGATCTGTCCTTTGTCTTCGCGCTCGACCAAACGCGTAGCTGAAGCGTCATCCATTACAGCAATCAAGACTTCATGCCCCGGACCAATGCCGAAATCTGTTGGGTTCTGAAACCGGGCGGTCCTGTGTGGGCATGATGCGGTCGAAGCATTGCTTTCTGATGGAAAACCCCTACAGCCCATACGTGAGATTTTCGGGACGACTTGGGCCATTCATCCAAAACACGGGACTGACAAATCGCATCCGCACCATTATTGCGGTGCGGCGACCCCGCCGGCGCTATTTCAGAGATTCGAGGTTTTGTGGCTCGAAGATTGCCCTCACGAAAGGCCCGGCCCTTGGCATTTGATTACGGAGCGACTTTGATGGCTACCGTCCGTATTGTCGGAGCGCAGGTGATCCTGCCGGACGACATCGTTGAAACCGAGGTCACCTACGATGGTGATCGGATCGTCGAGCTGGGCGGTGGAGCGGCAGAGATCGAATTTGACGGTCGGGGCCTGTATCTCGCGCCCGCGCTGGTCGACATTCACGGCGATGCGTTCGAACGGCAGATCATGCCGCGCCCCGGTGTTTTCTTTCCGCTCGATGGTGCAGTGCTCGAAACGGATCGCCAGTTGGCCGCAAACGGGATCGCGACCGCTTATCACGCCATAACGCTGGGCTGGGAACCGGGGCTGCGCGACGTCGGCCGGGGGCGCGAACTGATCGAGATGCTGAACCGCCTCGCTCCGCGCCTGACGGTCGAGAACCGCGTGCAGCTTCGCTGGGAAACCTTTGCATTCGAAGCGATTGATCTGATCGAGGAAGTCCTGCGCGGGCCACTCTCGCCCGCCATCGCGTTCAACGATCATACGTCGATGACGGTGCGGGCGTTTGATGTGCCGATCCAGGAACGCGCCTTTGAACAATCCCCGGACTTCAGGATTGCGGCCCTTGACGACGACCGTCTCAAACTGCGCACCGCCAATAAGGCGCACAGGTCTGGCGTTTCCGACGACGATTATATCAAGCTGCTTTCGGATGTGTGGGAACGCCGCGCTGACGTGGGTGCGATGATTGAAAAGGTCGCCGCACTGGGTCGTGCGGCGGGCGCACCGATGCTCAGCCACGACGACACACGGGAAGAGACGCGCGCCTATTACCGCGGGCTCGGGGCCAGCATCTCGGAGTTTCCGATGGTGATGGAAGCGGCAAAAGCTGCTCACGACGCGGGCGAGCCAATTGTCTTTGGCGCGCCGAACGCTGTGCGCGGGGGCAGCCATATCGGCTCGCTAGGCGCGGGGGACATGGTCGAGGCCGGCATGTGCGACGCGCTGGCGTCAGATTACTACTATCCGGCTTTGCTAGCGGCTGTTGCCCGGCTGGATGCCGAGCGCCGCGCCTCGCGGCCTTCGTTGTGGTCCCTCGTATCGCGCGGTCCGGCTCGCGCTTCGGGGCTGGAGGATCGCGGCGAAATCGCAGTGGGACAACGGGCCGACCTCGTGCTTCTCAACTGGCCCGACGAGGGTGCCCCGAGTGTCCTCAACACGATCTGTGCGGGCAGGATGGCCTATCAGGCCCGGCCACAATCCCACGGCTGACCATGCGTGACCGGGCTTCGATCCTGCCGCCCTCCATGACTTACTTGGCTCCGTCCCATTTCCCGATGACCCGCGTCCGGATCAGACCGCTGCAATAGTCGATCAGGTACACCATCGCGATGATGAGGAAGATGATGCTCCACGCCTCATCCCATTTGTAGGTGCTGATCCGGTCGGACAGAAGAAACCCGATACCACCTGCGCCAACGATGCCAAGGATGGTGCCGGACCGGACGTTCGACTCGAAGTTATAAAGCAAAACTGACAGGTGAACCGGAAGCACCTGAGGCATGATCGCATAACGGATCGTTTGCAGGCGCGAGCCACCGGAGGCGACAACCCCCTCGACCGGGCGGCGTGACGTGTTTTCCAGCGCTTCCGAGAAGAGCTTGGAAAACGTACCTATCTCGCTGACTGCAATGGCAAGAATGCCCGCAAGGGGCCCAAGCCCGAAGGCGCGGATGAAGATCAGCGCGAGGATCAGCGTCTCGAACGCCCGGATCACATCGTAAAAGCGCCGCGAGCCTTGGCGTAGCCAAAAGATGCGGTTGATGTTCTTTGCGCCCAGAAACGAAAGGGGAAAGGCGATGATCGCACCAAGGATCGTGCCCATGAAGGCCATCGAAACCGTTTCGCCTAATCCTTCGAGGATCATGCTCCAATCCTCCCAACTTTCCCAGATATGAGGCGGGAACATGAAGGACAGAACCCGCCCAAATCGCCCCAGCCCCTCCCAGATTCGGGCCGGGGAGAAGTTGAAATCGTAAAGGCACCAGCAGAATAGGCCGATGAACAAAACCCAAAAACCAATCTTCCTCGCCTGGACAGCGGGCGGATCGCGGAAGGCGAGGGGATGCATTTCCTTGGCGTGGCGGATCTCTTCATATGAAACGGTCATTGCGGCGCGGCCTCCAGTCCGATGACGCGGTGGCGCAGCTTTTCGCTGCCGTAGTCGATCACAATCACCGTGACGAAGATGATGAGGAAGAGGGCAGAGAGGTCGGTGTATTCCTGCAGGCTCATGGCCTCGCGGATTTCCTGCCCCAGGCCGCCCGCCCCGACATAGCCAATGATCGAAGAAGCGCGCACGTTGATTTCAAAACGAAGCAGCGTGTAGCTGATGATGTTGGGAAGCACCTGCGGCACCGCCCCATAGCGGATCTGATCGAACCACGTGCCTCCGGCGGCCTTGACCCCTTCGAGCGGGCGCATGTCGATGTTTTCGTTCACTTCGGAATAAAGCTTGCCCAAAGCTCCGGTGGCATGCAGCCCAATCGCCAGAACGCCCGCCATGGGGCCGACTGAGAAACAGAACACGAAGATCAACGCCCAGACGAGTTCTGGGACCGTTCGGGCGATCTCGAGATACCTGCGGCTGACCCACAAGACCCATCCATTCGGCGCAAGATTTCGCGAAGCGGGGAAGGAGAGAATAAAGCCGCCGATCACGCCTAATGTCGTTGACATGAAGGCAATGAGCACCGTTTCCCACCAAAGGCGCAGCCAGACCCGCCAGCGCCAGAACCACTCGCCCATGTCCGCGCCAAAGCTATCCCAACGAAGGGTTGGAATGGTCCGTTCTATGTATTCGCCAAGGCGTGGGATGCCTGCCGGGATGATCCAGCGCCATTCACGGGATCCGTCAGGCAGGGTTACTTGTGTGACCCGAAAGAAATCACCGAGCCATGAGCTGAAGGCGAAAAAAATAAAGAATAGCGTGGAGGCAATAAGCCACGTCATCCGAGCCCGTCTGCGGGCATCGGCATACTCGACCTCAAACACATCGATAGCGTTCGTGGGCCCCGGATCGGTGATGGCTGTCATAGTTGCTCCGACAGAAAAAGGGCGGCCGCAAGCGGGCCGCCCCGAGAAGCGATTAGCCGGAACGACGCTGCTTTCTGAGCCAGGCGCGCATATCGACGATCCACTGATAGCGGTCGTGGTCGACGCGTTCGTAGCTTTCCACGTTGTTCGGGTTGTCGGCGGTCCAGTTCTGGAGCAGGCGGAACGCCTCCTGATCCTTTGTCGGCATCTCTTCGATGGCCAGCGTGACGGCCTCGATCAACTCGGCAGGCAGGTTGGCGCGCGCGGTGAAGGGGCCGGTGGTGATTTCTGGGCTTTCCCAGATCACGCAGATCTCACCCTCGTTGATCATGCCTTTCTGAACCATGCGCTGCCAGCGCCCGTCGACCGCGTTGTTCTGCCAGGTTGCCGCGGCATCAAACGTACCTTGAACGACGCCTGAGACACCGGCTTCGTGGCTGCCTGAAAACGGAGTGTCGGCAAAGAATGTCTTCGGATCGTATTCCTGCGCGATATTGTAGTAGGGCACCGCATAGCCGCTGGTCGAGTCCGGGTCGGCGAAGGCAAGCACTTTGCCCTCGAGATCAGCGAGGGACGTGTAGCCCGAGTCACAGCGGACCGTGACGACCGAGTAATAACCCGTTGTACCGTCCGCCTTTTTCGGGGTGAGAAAAGGCACGACGCCGCCGTTTGTCGCGGTGTAAGCGGCCGCGTAGGAAGACGACCCAAGGCGCGCAAACTCGATCTGATCGGCAGCCATGGCCTGGATCACACCGTCGTAATTACCGGCCGTAAACACTTCGACTTCGACGCCCAGTGCACGTTCAAGATACTCTACGAATGGCGTCCAGCGCTTGACGCGGTCCTGTTCGTTTTCGCCGGAAAGAACACCGAACTTGATGACTTGGTAATCTTCTTTCCAGGCTTGGTTGTCAGCGGCGAAGGCCGCCGATGTGGCAAGCGCGATAAGCGCCGTTGCAGTCAGAAAACGCATGGAATGTCCCCCCGTTTGCGTTTGGTTATGCCGGGACCTTGACCGAGGTCGAAGTCACGGCTTCGTTGAATTCCCTGAGGCCCTCGAGGCCATAGATGTCGCGCACCACGTCATCGGTGAGCTGTGCTGCGGTCCCGTCAAACATCACGCGGCCCTTCCGCATCGCGACAATCCGGTCGCAATAGGCGCGCGCCGTGTCGAGCGTGTGGAGGTTGACGAGAACGGTGATCCCGTCCTCGCGGTTGATCCGTTTGAGACCATCCATGACGAGCGTTGCATTCGCCGGATCGAGCGAGGCGATCGGCTCGTCCGCCAGCATGATCCGAGGGTTCTGGACAAGCGCCTTGGCGATGGCGACCCGCTGCTGCTGGCCACCCGAAAGCGTGCCTGCCCGCTGCAGCGCCTGTGGCGCCATATCTAGTCGGTCAAGCGCCTGAATGGCCATGGTGCGTTCTTCGTCCGTGAAACGCATGGCCATCGAGCTGAGAAACCCGTGATCGGCCAAGCGACCGATCAACACGTTGGTCAATACGTCCAGCCGCTCGACCAGGTTGAACTGCTGAAAGATCATCGCGCAGTCGCGCCGCCATTGCCGCAGGGCCTTGCCCCGTAGCTGCGTGATGTCGGTGCCCTGAAACGAAATCGACCCCGAAGTGGGGTCGATCAGGCGGTTGATGAGGCGCAGCATAGTCGATTTGCCGGCACCCGACCGGCCGATGACACCGACAAACTGACCGGGATGAATTTCAAGCGAAACCGCATCGACGGCGCGGGTTCCGGCGAAGTCCTTTGTAACCTGCTCAAGAACCAGTTTGGCTGTCATGAAAATTCATCCGAATGAGTCCTGCCTTGACGGATAATCACGAAGGATGACACCGGCATTGCGGTTTCGTGAAAGCTCTGTCACAGCATTATGTCAGGCGATTGCGAGGGTCTGCGCCGTGCTGGAGAGCGGCAGGATGCCACTGGAATAGGCAAGTTGACCCGCACTGAATGTGGCCACCGCGCGCCCGATGCCCGACAGATCCGCAACAACCAGATCCGCCCGCAGCCCGGGCATGAGGCTACCGCGGTCGGTCAGCGCCAGCGCTTCGGCAGGGTTGGTCGTTGCGAGCCGGACCGCCCCGCTCAGATCGCTTCGGTCGGCTTCTGCCAGGATCTTGATGGCAGGCAGTATCGTGCCCGGATGGTAATCGGCCGCGAGAATACTGAGCAGTCCCTTGGAATGCGCCTCGCGCGCGGACAGATTGCCGGAATAGGATAGGCCGCGCAGGGCATTCGGTGCTCCCATTGCCGTCATCATACCACGCGAGATCGCGATGCGCGCCGCATCCTCGGTGACGGGGAATTCACTGATGGAGGCGCCCATATCGGCCATCAGATTGGCCTTTTTCGGGCTGTCGTCATCGTGGCTGGCCATGCTGACGCCGTTCGCCTTGCAAACTGCAGACACCGCTTCGAGGGTCGAGAGGATCACTGCTTCGGGGCGGTGACGTTCCGCGATCTTGTTGGTCACGATCTGCCGCGCTTCGAACTCGCTGACACCGCGTATATGCGCGATCTGGTCGACGAAGCGCTCGATGTCGCGATACTGGCCTTGACCGGGCGTGTGATCCATCAATGAGACAAGATCGACCATGCCATCCATAACGAGCGCGGCCAGCACCTCGACGGCATTGTCAAACGTGATGTCGAAACGGGCGTGGATCTTGTGGTCGATCCGCAGACCCGACCGTGACCTTTGAAGGGCGCGGATGGTGGCGCTGGTATGCTCGTAAGACCGGGGCGCCCCGTCGGCGGCAGATCGGGAAAACGATACTGCGGCATAGGCCGTCGTCACGCCTGACGCAGCAAGCCGCGCATCCAGCTGCATCAGGGCCAGTTCCATAGGGATCGTGACGCGGGGGCGGGGTTCGAGCTCGATCTCGATCATGTCGCCATGCATGTCGATGAAACCGGGCATCAGACACAGGTTGCGGCCGGGAATGCCGCCCGGGACCGGCGCATCGGTGATTTCAGCGATATGGCCATCCTCGATGCGCAACGATCCGTGCTCGATCACGCGGTCGGGCAGAACCAGGGTAAAGTCGGAAAACCACATTGTCTTGCTGACCGCTTGTTATTGAGAGAGTTGAGGCTCAGGCATCGCGGTAGGGTCCGGTGACGCTGCCGGTTGCGACATTGAACTTGACCCGCGTGCCCGACCAGATGACCTTGCTAAAACTGATGGGCCGCCCCTCCATATCCGTGTCGATGGCCCTGATCACGATGACGGGCTGGTCCGGATGCTGCTTGAGCAGCTTCGCCTCGTCTTCGCGGGCGCGGCGGCAATGCATCACCGTCTCGCCACGCAGGTAATCGTCGATGCCATAGCTCTTGTAGGTTGCGGTGACAGAACCCAGAACCTTGCGGCGTTCACTGAATTCGGTAAACCTTTGGGCCTCGTGATAAAGTGACCCGAAAGAGATCGGCAGGCCATCCGCGTAGTTGAGCCGGGTCGTCTTGATCACGGGCGTATCGGTTGCGAGTCTCAGCGCTTCGGCGACCTGTTTCGTGGCCGGGATCGTTTCGGTGTCCAGAAGCGCCCCGCTGATGTCATAGCCCTGGGGTAGCAGGTTGCTATGCAGGCGCGTGCGGGCCCCGATCGTATAGGTGACGTTCGGGGTCGCTTCGACAAAGGTGCCGCGGCCCTGTTCGACGCTTAACCGACCTTCTTTTGCCAACTCGGATATCGCACGCCGGATCGAGTGCCGCCCCGCGCCAAAGATCGCGCCCAGTTCCGCTTCATTTGGCAGCCGGTCACCCGGTTGCAGCACCCCGTCGCGGATATCCCGTTCAATCGTGTCGCGGATATGCCGCCACCTGTCTTTCAGCATTGTCTTGCCATTCGTTCGGATGACTGAACGCTAAGGGCAGACTGGCACAGTTTGATGACATCTGGACTTTGCCTGTTAGATACAGAAAGATCACGTGTTCGACATGAACCCGTTACAGCCGATCAGAACCAGAGCTGTTCCGTTGGCTGGCTCAGTGGGACGAGCACGCCGTCGTCGCGCATGCACCAAGATATGCTTGGCGAGCGCGTATCGGACTAATCCAGCGTTGCGACGCAGGCGAGGTTCAGGTCTCATTTTTCTGCAGTGCCGCGTGATTCACGATCGGAAACCTGTCGTTTATCGGCCATAAGGCCTGTGTCTAGAGCCAGTTGTTGGAGGTACGAGAGTCCGCCTCCAATCACCCCAGAATGTGTACGAGGTTGATAGGTGACGGAACAGGTTTGGTGGTTTGAACCCACGGAGCACCCGGGAATGGATGGGTCCGGGATCAGTCCATGGGCGGATTATGAGCTTGCAAAGCTGCCATCAAAGATACGTAATAGCAAAGTCGCGTTTACGGATGAGGATCGACCGACCGCCCTTTATTTCCGGCGACGAACAACAGCGGAACGCCGTGATAATCCTGGTGACTTCGTATTCACGATGATGGGCGGCCTTTTAATTTCCGAGGCTGTCTAGCCCCCTATCTCTGGGCCACTAATCGGCATCTTCTCTAAGACAGTTTCTGGGACTGGTGGCCGCATGTTGAGTGCCTGATGCGGGCGGGTGAAAGCGCAGCAATGGGCTTTCCTGCCATTAGCGACGAGTATCTGCTAGAAAGCACGATTGGATTGTTCTTCCACAACGGATAGTATTCAACTCAAACGTATACACACAATATCCGGGTATTGAATGTCTCAAGTCGAAGCCAAGGGTGCACGTTTCTCGCATCTATACATTAGTCAGGACGCGCCTCTCAGGGATAGTGAGAAGGCGAGATTTAGGCTTGCCAAACTTTGCGAGGCTTCTTGCCCAAAGTCTAAGCCGGACCGTTATCGAAGTACGACTGAGCGTTTCAGGCCAGCCGTTAAGGCAATTGAGAGCGAGATAGGAATTAGTTTTGCGAGCCGCTCGACTTCAGGTTCATATCACGAACGGTGGGATTGGTTTTTCAACCGAGTTACCGTTGTCGAACTTTTGGACACGATCACTATCGTCGGAAACACCTTGCATTCCAATATGGAAAAATATGACCGCAGAGGTGCCTTTCTTGAGACGGCTCGTCGGATATTCAAAGAAGAAAACCTTGGTTACACAATCGACGAAGAAGGTGGTGTGCACCCGCTGGTGGATTCTGCATTCACTGCTACTCACTCAGCCGCAATAGCCGCACTTTCCGGAGAAAGGCATAAAGCAACGTTAGATGCAGTTGCCAAAGTTGACGTTTGTCTTCTTCAGGACCCACCCGATTACCGTGAAGCGATCCGCGCGTCGTTTGCCGCAAACGAGAACCTTTTCAAGCTAATGTACTCCGTTCCCCGTTTGGATGCTCGATCAGCGGGCGACAAGATCGGGACATCACTACAATCCCTCTATGATGGCCACCCAACACAGCAGTCCGCCAACGCAAAGCTGTTGGAATCCTACAAGGACTGGATAAATGCGGCGCACTTCTATCGACATGAAGAAGGCGTCGAGGAACCAAACCAACCTAGTGAAGACCTAGCAATTCTGATGGTTTCTCAAGGCTTGTCGTTCGTGCGGTGGCTAGCCGGGATAGATCGGCTGTCGCCTCGATGACTCGATAAAGGTTAGTTCTCGCTTCCCTTTCTGCTTCCCATTTGGGGTCAGGATCAGGGTCGATATTGGCTAAGTCATTGATTTTATGGTGCCCCCACACGGACTCGAACCGCGGACCTACTGATTACAAATCAGACAAGGTTTCAAGACTTTCAATGACTTATGGAAAACAACGCTTGGTATTCTGGCAATTAATTTCAAGCTTCAAAAACGGGGTGTCGGAATGAGGGTTGTTGAAATGATCATGGATCTATTTGTGATGCCCGGCAGCGCTCACAACTACATAAATCCGATTAACGGGACAGGATTGTACCGGACACGCTGCGGCACGATCGTTTATCTCGAACACATTGGCCTATGGTACTACAAGGATATTGATACCGGTGTGCACTACACATCGTGGCGCAATGGCTACCTGATTGATGGCCCAAATCGGCCGCACAATCTGGACATCACCCGCAAGCTTGCATGAGCTGGTTTTTATCAGGCGCGATTAATCACGCCTGATCCTGTCGCGGACACATCAAGAACGATAGTTGTTCCGCTAAACGTGACGGTCGCGTCACGCGCTCCAAGACCTTCAATGATAATACCTGCACCTACTGGGAAAGCACTGACACTGTCGGCAGCGACAAGCGTGTGCGCGACGATCTGGCCGGGCATAGCACGCAAATCTATTTCGATGGCTTCGGCGTTCGAGATATCGACGTTGGCGGTCACGTTTGGAATTGCCGTGCCGTAGATGCCGGACCGGAACTTTTGCAGCGTGGGCAAGGTTGCAATGCCATCGCCGTTAGCTTGCGCAATCACAGCTTCCGGCTTGTCGACACGAATGCGGCGTGGGATACCAATCAGGTTTTCGTTGTCGGCCGGTCGACCAACGACATCTTCCAGATAGAGCGTGCCCGACACATTCTTGTTGTGCCAGTTGCGGAAGACGGTTGCAGTAAAGCCGCTTGTCTCGCCGCGCACCTGAACCCCCTCCTTAAATGTGCCGAACAAGTCAGACTGCCCATCGTACTGCAGTTCTAAGCCTGGTTCAAAACGCAGAACGCCATTAATTGTCAGTGTGGATGTTTGGCCCAGATCGCCATCCCACCCGCAATGCGTACCAAAGCCGTTTTTGATCACAAGACGGCGGCCTGCAGCGATCGTCACGTCTGACGCGTTTAGGCCCAAGAGAAAATGACCATAGCCGCGAGAACAAACATCGATCTGCCCCCCAAGGCTGCCGGTGTTGACGATCCGACCGCCCGAGCTTTCCAGCGTGACATGCTCCGTGGGGGCAGCGCCCGATATCCACACTTGGCCCGCCACATAAGTCAGGATGCCGCCAGTACCTTCGATGCCGCCAATGTCCAGCCGTTGCCCGGCCTGTGTGTAGCGGCCGTCAGCGCCCAGATCCAGCGCTGCAAACGGGTATGGTGTTTGAAAGGAATGATTGATCCAGTGACCGTCAATGGCTGCCGTATCCCCCGGTGCCGTGCCAGGGCGGTCATCAGTTGACCAGGCGTAGCGATACTCGAACCGGCGCGACGGTGCTTCACCGGAAGCTGGCGGCTGATATACGACACGTGTGCCCGTGGTGCGCGTGCTGTGAGTTTTGCTGATGCGTGCCTGCATCCATTCGAGAAACTGCCGCGCAATTTCCCAAGGGGCGTCAGAGGCGCGGATGGCATCGATCAGAGCATATCGGTCCGCGCTTGGGTTGCCGGTGTACTCCTTGGCAAATTCCTCGATCGTGGCGACGTCCAGCTGTGCGGGCGTCAGGCCGCCAAGGTTTGCGTCTGCGCTGGCTCCCCAGTCATAGATCAGCGTGTCATCGACCAGAATGTCACGCTGATATCCCGGCTCCTGGCCAACGATCAAGGCTGCACCAGTGGTGATCTGATCGCCCCATGCGCGGGTGCCATCGTTACCTGGACCGCTGTGCATGACAAAGTTGTTGCGCATGACCATCATGGCAGTTTGAACGCGGATCGCCGTGGCGCGCTCTAGGTTGTCCAGATCCTGCTCTTTGTAGCCGCCCCAAGTGACGCCGCAGTCGAGCAATGTGGACCAGTTGCCAGGCGCATAGGGTGCAGGGTCTGGCCCATCCTGTCCGCCTTGACCCGCCATAAAAGCGAGGTTGTTGCCCATGGCCATGACATCGAAAGTAAACCAACCTGCACGCCCCTGCAGGCCGGTCAACGCACCGCGCGAGAGAAGGCCGCCGCGCGTGGTTTGATCAAGGTTGTCGCTATCGGTGTAGTTGCAATGCGAGAACTGGCTGGGCGGCTGGTTGCCGGTGATAACGCCGGTGCGGTCGTAGCCTTCTTCCCAACCGCACACGTCAAAACAGCATTCGTCAAGCAAGCTGTGTTCTGTGTTCTTGCCATAATGGCCTTGATGTCGGCCGTTAAAGTTGGCGTAAAAGCCTGTGGGGCCTTCCTCGGGCGGCTTTTTAACGATGTCGTAGCCCATGACCCGGCTGAACGTAATAAACTCGTTGGTGAAGTTGACACCCTGGTTCGTAATTGCCTCGCGCATGCGGCATTCAGACACGATCAGGTATGAGACGTTGATAACCTGCAGGCTTTCGCCCGGATCGCACTCTAGGTTGTCGACAACCATGTAGTCTTGGCGAGCAAAGGGAATACCAAAAGCGAGCTGTGGCTTTGCACCCGCGCCGAATGTTCCAATTAACAGCGGCCAGATTTCGCTTTCGCCGCGCGCCTCATCAATGTTGCCACCACCATAAGCATAGCCAGTATAGCCGCGTTCATAGAGCAACCAGTTTGATGATGTGGTGTTTCGCGTAATGCCTTTCCAGCAAAGTTCGGCGGCGTCGTCCGCCAACTTCACATCCTCTTGTTCCCCGTATTTGTAAGGCAGATCGGTGCCAAACTCGTCTTTGGCAAAGGTGGTACGAAAAAAGGCTTGGTTGACTGTGGCACCGCCATGGCGCGCGGAAATGTCAGCGACTGACAGCGCTTCCGGCGCGCGCGAGTAATAGCATTTTCGATGGTTTAATCCTGGTTCAACGATCAGCTGACCGGTGCCGCCGACGCGGGGCAGCAGGTAGTGCGTGCCGGCACCGCTGCCGCCCGTCAAATTACCGCGCGCTAGAGGGACTGTAATCTGCTGCGTCTCGGTGACACCGCCTGTGACCTTTGCCACGTCCAATTGGACTTGATCACCAACCG
The DNA here is from genome assembly GCA_039821425.1 of Pseudomonadota bacterium. Taxonomy (GTDB): domain Bacteria; phylum Pseudomonadota; class Alphaproteobacteria; order Rhodobacterales; family Rhodobacteraceae; genus Yoonia. The sequence goes on along the minus strand of JBCBOD010000002.1, from coordinate 70,317 downwards.
GTGGGATCAGAACGTCCTGCATGTCCATGGTAATTGCGCCGTCTTCGCGCGCTACTGCCAACCCCACCTCTGGCGGTGTGACGATGCTCAAGCTGTCATAGGTGCCGTCGGGCTGAATGACTGACTGCCGCTTGGTCAGGATTTGCGCTGTGGTGATCGGATTGCCGACCGTGTCAGATACACCATATCGCAGATACGATATACCAGCTTTGCCAGGCCGGCGCAGCGTAACGTCGATGCCGTCTGGTTGACCAGGGAACTCAAATTTCTTGCGGGTGACAGGCATGGATTATCCCCTTGCCAACATGACGGCGAGACTGTTCTGACCAGACGTGCCAGCGCTTGTGCCTCCGGTGTACGTGACGCTTGCGGCCGCAGCCTCCGTGCGCATGCCAAAGACGACGCTGACGTTTGATCCGGTTTCCAGTTCGGTGATCGTCGTGGTGTCGGTAAAACCGTCGATCACAGCGCTGCCCGTGCCGCGATCCTCGATCGCGCAGGCGAAGGCGACGTCGTCTGCTTGCGCTGACAAGATGCCTTCCAGCGAGGTGTCGCTTGTTGCTGAGACTGAGAACGCCCCGCCGGATGCCGCAAAGCCTTCAACATAGTAAGCCTGCGCAGCCACAAGATCCGGTGTTTGCTCAGACGTGAGCTGAAACGCACCTGCGCCACCCTGCCAATTTTCCAGATAGTAGTGCCCTGCTTCGCACCGGCCGGTGCCAGTCACATCCGCTGGCAGCTCAGCCTTTTGCATCAGCGTACCGTCGACTGTCACGCTAACCTGATTTTGCAGGTTGCTGCCATCGCGCGAAGCAACTGACAGAACAACTGTTGACCCCGTCGGCACGCTGGTCATGTCGATCGAAAAGTCGGCAGTCGTAGTGTTTGATGGGTTGACGAGGACTGGCGTCAAATGTCGGGTGACGCTGAACGCAGATGGTCCCGACGCGACAACCACAATCGTGGCTGTTCCATCGGACGCGGTAACTTCGCATGACGGTGTAAGCCCGGCGTCAGCTGCTTGGGCCGTGTAATTCGCGCTAGTGGCTCCTGACACAACCGCGCCACCCATTGACCATTGAAAGCTGTACGTGACCGGGTCTGCGGTATCGACAAGCAAGACACCGGGATCGCAAGTATAAGTGTTTCCTTCGACCGCCATTTCGAATGGTGTGATCGATTGGGTGCCGTCATGGTGATAAATTGGAACTTCGACGTTCTGGCGGGTGTCGCTGTAAATGCCATCGTAAGGCGTGCCGCCTGTGATTTCCCAATCAATGATTTCATCGGCCGCGACAATGTCGTTAATATCAAGCGTGCCTTGATTGCCGGAAAAGCTAGCAATGCGCGCATCATATTCGATCGTCACCGTAAACGGACCGACCGCCAGCGGGATGCTGCTGATTTCATCCGTGACGGAAAATGCAAACGTAAATTCTTGGCCTTCGCTCCCCGGCGTCACAGCGTCAACCGCATCGTCAGAATAAGTGATCGTGACATCTTGGTCGCGCACGTTGCCGTTTGGCGATTGCCAATTGGCCCCGATAGAAAACGTTGACCAGTCCGCCATGTCACTTAGAGATTGCCCCTCATGCAAACGAGAAGCATATGGCAGCAGCGTCGCTGTAATCTGGGACGCCGCGATCAAGCCGAAGCTAAAGCGCGCGGGTACCAGTCTGGACGGCCGGAAACGTTCGGGGGCCAGCCGCATCAGGTAGCGACTTTCAGAATACAAGCGCCTTTGCCGCGAAAGTAGATAAATTCGTCTGCGGCCAAATCCCAATCATCATTGGCACCAGGCGGCAAGGCAACGCCAATGGTATAGGCAGGGTCAGCGGGATCGTTTGGCGGTGCAGTTGCCGAGGTAGTCACCTCATACCAGGCCCACGCCTCTTGGTTTGGGTTCGAGATTTTCACAGGTCCAGCCTGTGCGGGCGCGTACCGCACAGTGTCGTCCCAGCGTGCATTTGCAGCAATGTCAGTCATGCTTTCACCTTTCCTTAGCTAAGTGTCGTCGCCGGCCAGATTGATTGGAAACCATGGCGTCCAGCGCTGCGTCGCGCCGATGGTGTTTGGGCAGGTTGGGTAGGTTAGCCGCACGCGAAACTGGTGCAGACCGGGGTCAACAAACGACGGAATATCCAGTGGAAGAATAAAGCTGGTTGGTTGGGTTGTCAGCTCAACAGGTTCAAAGTTATCAAACCTGATCCGCACGTTTCGACCGTCGGAGGTTCTAAGAAAAGGCTCAGCTGCAATTGGTCGACCGCATGTGCGCCCATAATCAGTTCTTGCGCCCGTCAGCATGTAGCGACAATTGCCCTTCCTGCAATCTGCAATTTGCCGTGATGCTGCTTCATTCCACTCCACGACCGGCGGTGGAGGCATGTAAAGCTCGACAAAGGCCATTCGTTCATACAGGTCGGACGTGCCAACAAAATCTTGGACGGCCGGCTTAATTCCAGGCCCTAGAAACTGTGTCCAAGTAGCGGCGAACAAACCGGCAAAAACGCTCAAGGCGACGACGATGCGCCGCAAGCTGTCAAGGTGTTCTGCAACGCGGACCGCACTTGTCTTTACTTTCTGGTTCATCGACGCCGGCCTTTGATGCGGTCAATGCCGACGACGCCAAACAGTGCGGCAATGATAATCCATGAGTATTGATCGTGGGGGGCAGGCAGCGCGGCTATTGTCCAGGATTGCGGAGACACGCAGTCGGCGCACCAAAACACTGAATAGATCCGCACGGCACCAAAATGAAACGCCTCAAACAACACGAAAGGCAGCATCATCCAGAAGCCGCCCGCGCGCATGAAGTCAGGGCGGGTGCGCAAATGCTCTTGCAGAATTTCACCTTTGATGCGGTCTCTATCGGTTTTTGCCTCGATCCGCTTTTCGACGGTGTCGAACGCACGATCCAGCAAGTTGCCGCCAAAGAGATTTAGCACTGCCCGCCAGGCCATTCAGGCCACCCCGGCCATGCACAGCGCGTGTTCGTCGGTGCGACGGCGCACGAGGCCGCGAACAACACGGCCGCCAGCCTTATTCCACCACGTCAGCGCCTCGCATGCGCCAACGATATTGGCGGCGTTCAAGCGACGCACGGCTGTACTTTTTCCCGCGCCAGAAATTCCTACGTTATAGGCGAAGCTTGCAAAAGCAACGTCGCGCCGAACCGGCAGCCGCTGTCTCTTTGTTTCTGGTGAAAAGTATCCATGCAGACCATTGCGATAGCTCAAGATCTCTTTGGCCAACATCGCATCGCACTGAGCTTTGGTGTAGCTGTCGCCTGACTTCACGCCTTTGGTTTCGCCGTAGCAAACGGTCCAAACACCGACGATGTCTTTATAGGCTGTGGTGCGCAATCCTTCCCATTTTGCGACAAAGGGAACGGCAACCTTTAGAAACTGCTTGTGACGATCGGAAACACCCTGTGGCATCACTTTGGTGGTTTGCTCGACCGGATCCAAATTGACCCGATCACTTTGCCAAAAGGCCCCCAGAACCAACAGAAGCGCGACCGCCACAATCCAGATCGGATTGTTCACACGTGAGCGATCAATGCCCTGGTCAACCACACGTCCGAAGGTTCCGTAAATCAAAAGGGCAAAGGCCGCTGCCCACCACAGACGCGGGTCTGTATCAAGAGAGAACAAGAGATAGATCAAATCTGGCGCTGCTAGGCACAGCATACTGAGATACTGTTCGCGCATCGAATGCGATTTCAGTGCAACATCTTTCCAGTTCGGTATAAGCGCAAAACCGGCCATTTTTTCATTCCTTTCCCGTTTAGGTCTGCACAATTGAATTGTCGTAGAACGTCCGCCAGTCTTGACCGTCGAACCAGATTGGGCATCCGGTCCCATTGCCGGCTGTTTCACCGGACCGGCGCGCGTCAGAGGCAACGGCCACAGCGCCGGCCGACACGGTCAGGGCGTCGAGGAGCGCAAATGCCTGCTGCGTCAGCCTGGCTGGGTTGCGAAAGATCGTTTCAGCGTCGGTGACAAGGATTTGCTCTGTGGCGCTGTGAATGATCTGAACGCCAACAGAAGTGAAACCAAGGCCACGATCGACGGCATCACGGTCACCGAACGTTGCGCGCGTTACGCCAAGCCGTGGACCAAGAACAGAGCCACCAGACTGGCCAAAGCGGTCTGAGGCATTTTCAGAATTTTCGACATTTGCGCGGGACGTCTCGCTTATAGCGGCACCGAAAGTGGTATCTATGCCTTGCGTGCCAATCATTCCCGGCGCGTCAAGGAATGCATGAAAATCGTTGCCGCCCTTGTCTTCGCCAACGATCCTGATGCAGTTTCTAAACAGATATGTCCGCACCGATACGGTGCTGTCTTTTGGATCTTCGATGTAGAGCGCTGGCGCAAGCACCTGGTTTGCCGGTGCGGATCGATAGATTTTCAGATCGATGCGATTGCGCGGACCAATGAAACGGCATCGGCCCTCGGCGTCGCCAGCTATGTAGCCTGCCGGCGCATCTGACCAAATAGACCAGTTCTCCGACAATGGTGCGACATCGGCGATATCGGGGCCAAAGTTGTGGATGCCATAAATGCGAAAACCACTGGCCTTAGAGCCGAGGTAAAGCGCAAAACTGTCGTCGTTCGGCTCAAAGGAAAAGATGTCGTAGAAATTTGTATCTGACTGGCCGTCATAGAAGATGTTACCAGTCTGCGCGTCGCCGCATTCTGTGACGCGGATATTGTAGAATTCGCCTTGCTGCGACGCGTCGACATAGTTTGAGAAGGTAAAACCTGCAGCCTGAACGTCTAAGCCCCATTTGTTGAACTTTTCAATTTCGATATTTCTGAACGTTGGGCGAATGCCATAGTGCTGGATACCAGGCGCTGCACCGACCTGGTTGTCCTTGTTTCCGAAGAACTGCAGGTTTGAAAACCCGGAACGAAATGCGCCAAGTAGCGACGGGCGAGATGCCCAGTCTTCGTCGCGATCGGCAAAGCCTGTGGACGGGTTTACGCTTACAGCTTCCCACCACAGATCGCCATTAAACCAATCACCAATGATCGTCGGATCAGTTGAACGCGTAACAATGACTTGCCCGACGACATATTGATTTGCAGCAGCCACGCTGTTTCTGGCGGCTGGGGAGCTGTGCCAGAGAAAGCTTCGCTTGACAGAGACGGGCGCAGTGGTTGACGCGACGCTGTCACCCCAGGCGTCGTACCCTAGACCACGCGCCAAATAAGTGTTGGCACCATCTGGCAGCTCGACACGGGCTTGTCCGACGCCGACAAAATGACAAAACGGGCCATAATCCAAGCCGGCCACGCGGTAGTGGCCAGGTGGCACAATGATCACGCCAACTGCATGTTCGGCGCAGTAATCCGCTGCGGCTTGGAATGCAGCGCTGTCGTCGGTTGATCCATCGCCAACGGCACCGAAGTGCAGAGCGGTGATGTCATCCGATGGCGACCAACGCGCACCGCCATTTGTGATCAAAGCAGTTCCGGCGGCGTCTCGCGAAAACGCAATGACGAATTTGCCAGCTTTCACAAAGATCTGGTTGACGACTGCTGGTACATTTGATGCGGCCGCTTCGGCGTAACTGGCATAGGTGTTGATTGAAGCCGCCGCGCTCTGCGCATCGACAGCTGACAGGGCCGCAAGTGCGGCCTGCTCTTCGGCAGATTGGATCTGCGCAGCATCTGGCCCGGCTACGATTGTAGAGCCGTCATCCGACCACATCAGCGTCGTTTGCGCCCGCTCGGTGGCGCTTGCGGCTATGAAGGTCGTGGCGTTGAGGTTTGGACCGACGCGCAACGTTCTGGCGATAGCCGTTTGCAGATCCTGAATAGCACGGGCGTGAACGTCAATCTGACGTTCCAACGATTTTTCACGGTTGCCGCGCAAGCCAACCCAACCTTGTTCGACATCGGTGTCGCGGGTGATGAACAGTTTGCCGCCGTCATATGCGGCCGCTGCGGCCGTCGTCAGAAACACGTTGCCGCTGTCTTCCGTTGAAACCGGATCAGCCGTAAACTCAGCGGACGAAAGCAGTGTCAAGACGCTGTCAAGCTCAACAAAAAGCGTCAGCGCGCCATCGTTATATTCATGGTTGACCGCATAAGGGCCGACGCCTGAAACGGTGTAAACCGGTGGTGCTTCGTATGTTTCGGTGGTCATTGGGTGCCCCCGATGCTGCTTAGATCTGGTGCCCGCTGGGGCAAGACGTCGCCGGCTTCCCACCAGGACGCATTGCCATAGTCGCGCTCGCGCGAGCGCACTTGCCGCCGCCACAATTCTTCGGCATTGGGATCAAGCCAGCGCTGGATTGTGTCGGCGACGATGCGGTCATAGGCTGCGCGGACATACCAAAGCGACGAGGCGGCAGGCGTGTTGCGACGAATAGTGGTTGCAATGTCGCGACCGATCAAAAGATCATCGCCACTCGCGGCGCGCGAAATGTTGGATGCAATTGGGCCGATTACATCGCCGATTGCGCCGACCACAGGGCCAGCGATTGTTTCGGCTAAACCGCCACCAATTCGACTTGTTTCGCTCGCAAAGAAGTCACCAAAGATGCCAAGGCCACCAGCCTGCAGTTGCGACGCCCCCCAGAATTGCCAATTGTCCATGGGTCGCGGGTCGTTGCCTTTGGCCAGCTCTTTCAGCTGGATAGCCAGGGCACCAAGTATGAGCATCGTGGCGCTCATTTCTGCGGCATATTGCGCTTTGGCCATCGGGCCAGGCAACGCTTTCCACCGTCGAATTTGGCTAAGTGTCAGGGACAGCGCGAAGCTTTTATAGCTGGTAAAGCTGCGGGCCACTTCACCAATAACCGTGCCCGGCGCTGTCGTGCCTTGCAGCATGGCGCGGCCTTCGACGCTGGCTGACGGGACGGCGAATTCCAGCTGTTCCGACATGATTGCTTCTAGGCGTACGGCCAGCCCCTCAGCCTCGGCGCGCGACATGGCGGTCTGCGCTTCAAGCCAATAGCTGGGTGCGATAAAGTCCGCGCCGTTTGGTGCTGTGAACCGCACGGCAGGATCGCGCAAGGCATCCCAGTCAGCCGCAGTAATGCCACGATCGTCAAAGATTTGACGCAGGCTTTCATCGATCTTGTCGAATGATCGGTTGGCGTTTTCGGCCATGTAGCCGGAAAACTCCATCTTGAATGCGACGCGGCGCATATCCGTGATCCAGCTTAGGCCGGATGCGCGCAGCGTAAAGCCAGCCAGGCGCTGCGGAATGCCTGTGCCAAGGGTATCGCCCAGGAACCGACTGGACCCGCCGCCGGCGTCAGCAAGGCTGCTGGCGACGTAGCCCATGCGCGCTGCCGTCTCACGGCTGGCACCGTCTGCCATAAGCGTCACGCTTTTGGAAATTACGTTGCCGGGGTTCATCCCCACGACTTTTGCCGCCATCCGCATAGTAGCGAGGTCCGTGACCGATGATAGCGTCGCAGAGCCAAGCTGGATGGATGTCAGTACCGACCGCGTGCCGGCAAAGAACGCAGCCCAGAACGTGCTTTCCGGCACGTTCACATCTCCCATTTCATGCGCCAGCATCGTCTGGCTGCGCGTGACCCATTTGCTGACGCGCGCTTCCAGCTTGGCCGCTGCCTCGCGCTGTGCCGTCGTCTTTGCTGCAGCTGCTGTTTCAGCAGCACGTTTGGTTGCCGTCTGGCCTGCAAACTGCAGCCCCGCGCGCGGGTTAGGGCCAAGCACGCGCATCAAAGCTACATCGCGGGCCATGCCATGCAACCCGTTGATCATTGCCGAAAACGGATCGGTTGTGCCGAAGCGGCGGTTGTAATCGAGCCAGCTTGACCCGTCCTTAAAATGCAACACGCGATGCTCTGCGCGTTGATTGTAGATTGCCCGGCCGCCAACGCTCAGACTTGGATCGCGATCATCCCAGCCGCGTGTTGTTATGCCCTCATACACATCGCGCAGAAACCGGTCATAGTCGGCGGGCAGGGGCACCACGCCAGGCTTGATGGCAAAAGGCTTGCCGGTTTGCTGATTAACAATGCGATCCCAGGCAAGGTTGTTGACAATCGCATCGCGCCAGCCCTCATACCCAGCCTTGCGCAGCTGCACGACGTCATGGGTATGCATTACACCGTAGTCGTTGAGCTTGCCGATATCGCCGCCATGGGCATTAAAGGAACGGCGCATGCGCTCCTGTGCCCTGCGAACTGCCGTTGCAAGTTTGGAGGCCGTTGCGTCGCCGGTGGCTTCGCCATGCAGCTCGCGGATCATGTTTTCAAGCCGCGCACGGTTGCGGGTCGATCCAACGATATTCAATCCAGTGCCTTCAAGGACGTCGCGGATGCTGGCATTAATTTGCGCTTCGTACCCTTCGCGAATGTAGCGGACGCTTTCGCCACGATAGCCAGAGCCTTGATGAAACTCGATAATGTCACGTAGCACCAAAGCTGGATCGTCGGCTGTCTCGACAGCATTCTTCAATCGGCGCATGGCCTGCAGCTGATTGACGACTTTATGGAAACGCTGCCGCCCCGCAGCTTCAGTTGCCTCTTTCAAATCTGCGGCGGCGGCAGCGTTAGCTTGCGCACGCGGCATCTGCTCAGCGTATCGCGCGGCAAGCTGTTGGAAATTCCGGCGGGCTTCACTGGCGCGGGCAGGGTCAAGCTGACCTTGTTTTACCGCGCCGGCAATGCAGTCAGCCATGTTGGTCATGCTGCATTCTCCCCCAGAAAACAGGTGTTGACGGCTTTTGCAAGCGCGTCGTCTTGTTCCAAATCGTCAATCAGGTCAGCTACGCGGACTGCAGTGCCGTCTGCTTGCTCGAACTCTACGTCGGCAAAATCAGCCAGATCTTCACGCAGAGCCGCAAATTCCGGCGATGCAATGTCGGTGATCGCTTCCGTAGCGGTTGCACCCTCGTCAAAAGCATTGTCGGGCAACGCCTGAATGGTCGGCGGCAAGGCGGCCCCGCGCGGACGGCCCAAGTCTTCGGACAGATTAGCAAAGCGCTTGTCCAGACGCTGCAGCACTGCGGCCGGCGAAGATCCGAACATATCGGCGGTTTTGCCCGCACTGCGTGCTTCACGGGCATAAGCGCTTAAAAAATCGGAAAGCTTTTGCGCGGATTGGACACGGCCGCCATCATACATGCGTTGAACCAGACGCACCGTCAGTGGTGGAACTGGACCCTCTAGCAGATCAATTTCGCCCAGAAATTCCTGCAGTACGTCATAGACACCTTGACCTTGCGCCGCCTCTCGTCGTGCGCGGGCAATCAGACGCATGGCGTCTGTGACAAACCCGGAAATATCGAATTGCTCTTTAACCTGCCCGGCCTCGATGTCGGCGCGCAGTGCCGCCCAATCGGGCGCGCTACGTTCCAGGGCATCCATCAGGCTGCGAAACTCGCCGGCTGTTTCCCGTTCGGCAAAGTCCGCAATGAGGTCTGGCGCATTCCAGGCGCGCGCAAAGAAAGCATTTTGCAGCCGTCGGCGACCTTCCGCATTCAACAAGCCCTGATTGTCAAAAAGGGCGTTTCTTTCAGATCGCGGCAGCGCGCCCAACACTGATCGGACAAAGGGCGCGTTAGAAGCATCAGCCAAAGATTGCGCGGGATCAAACAACGCTAACCTGTCGGGCGTCATGGCGCGCGCACTGGTCTGCGCGATCTCGGTAGGCGTCATGCGGGCGACACCGCTGTCTTGGGCAGCGATCACAAAGTCGCGGCGCTGGTCCCGGCTGAGCTGCGACGTGCGCCTTGCAACAAGAACTGGGCGTTCAACTCCGTCTGGGATTTCGAGGCCAAGCGCTGCGATGCGATCGCGGTAGGCATCAGCCCGATCGGGAAATTGACGGTAAGCCTGCTCGATTGCCGCGACGCGGCCGTTACCGCTTTCAATGACATTGTCAGGGCCGACGACGGGTGCGCCGCGATCAGCCGTTGCCGCTGGCATCAGTTGGGCAGGATCGAGCCGTGCGGCGGTTTCGGCTATCCAGACGTCAGATGAAATGCGGGTGCGATCACGCGGCTGCAGCTCGCCTGCAGCCCGGTTTAGCGCAGACACGTCAACCACCTCGTATTGAACGTCGATAGTGATGTCATCACCGGCGCGTAGCTGGTCGTTGCGGGTAAATGGCCGGGAAGTGGTTGTGGGCTGCGGCGCATCAACGGGAACAACCGCGTCTTGCCCTGGATTTCCGCGCAGATACCGCGCGCTGCGGCTAGCCTGGTGCTGTGGCAGTGGCCGCAGAAAGTGCTGCACGATCGCAGCGGCCGCCGTGGGGGTGTCAGCTGCAGCAAAAATACGGTTAGCGGCGACTGCTTCCGCTCCTTCTAACTCTCGCATTAAGAAATCCAGCTGCATGTCGATATCATCGATCGGCTTACCTACGGAACTGGCATAGGCTTCCAATTCGCGGCGACGTGGCCCCGTCCATTGGGCAAGGCCAAACCCACCTCGTGAACCTGGTACAATTGGTGCTGCTTCGTTGATGCCGGGACGCAGGCCGCTTTCGTCGCGAAAGTTCCAGACAAAGGCGCGGGCAATATGCTCCGGCAAACCGCGCGCGATTAGGCCGGCCTCGATGTAGCTTGCAGCGTCACTAGGTGAGGAAACAGGCACATCGTCGCGCAGCTCAGTTTCAGCGCGATCGACCTGTTCGCTTGCATCTATTGCACTGGTCCTTTCAGGCGCTTGCGCCATGGATGCCTCGCGCTGCGTTTTGCGGTACTGAACCAGACGGGCAGCGCCGACGATGCCACCAGCAAGCCCGGCCGATAGCAAACCGGCTGTCAGCGCCTCGGACGCCGCGCTTGGTTCTGGCAAATCCAATCGTTCTGCTGTCGGCGCGACACGTGACCGGATGTCGGCAAGCTCTGCACCAGCACCCAAAGCACCTTCCAGTGCCATGACACCAGCAGCACTTGCGCGCGCGGGCGCACCAAGGGGCAGGGTCAACAAAGTCGTCTGATCGGTTGCCCCAGCGGCCAGGCTACCGGCCAGCTCTGGCCCCCAGCTGCCTTGCGGTGCATTGGCAACAATGGCTGTCTGTTCGTCCAGATCCGCGCGAAGTCGACGCGTGACCTCGGCATCGAACGCTTCTTGGTTTGCCGGCAACCCGGAAAATGCATCGGCCGTGGTTTCTCGCGTTGTGGCAATGTGGGCAAGCAAAGCGTCACGCTTGATCGACCATTGCTTACGGCCACGGCGCGCAGCCTCGATCGGCGATAACCGCCTGTAATCAACATCACCCGTCTGCGCCTGAATTTCGTCGAGCAATTTTTGCTCTACCAGGTGCACCTGGTCCCACTGATTGCGGGTCAGGCGCTCGCTGCGCAGAGCCGCCGCCGCACGCTCACCACGCGTAGGCACGGGACGATCAAGCGTTTCGGCATCTGGGGTGCCGGCTGCGGACTGCAACAGAAACGTCATTCCGAGAACCCCAACAGCAGATCATTCATCTTGAACCGATAGGGCGCACCGGACGGCGTCTGGGGAACTAGGACCTCGCCGGCGTTATTGACGTAAAAGAATTCATAGACACCGTCGCGCACGGCACGCATCTGCATTGCTTCAAACGTTCTGGCGTCAAGCTGGCGACCGTCAACCACGGGCGGTTCGCCATTGGCTGAGATTTCGGCAAGATCTTCGGACATTTGGCTTTCGTTGAAATTGGTGGCACGGCGATTTCGCGTAACGCTCACCTGGCCAATGTTGGCTAGGGACGTTTCCACCATGTCGACCGAAACACCAATTGGCAGCATGGTCAGCTGGCCGTTGACTTCCTGCAGACCACCACGGGCGCGACGGGTACCCTGCTTGCCAGTACCGCCCATGACTTCATGCAAGGCCTGGCGGTAAAGGCCCTCGTCAATGTTGCCAGCCGGATCGACGCGACCCTGCCGCGCCGCATAAAGGGCATCGGCTGCGGCCATGGTTGCACTTTGAATGCGGGGGCCGCCAGGGATGTCCACAAAAAGATCCTCGACTGCATCAAATGTAGGCTGAAGGCGATCGCGCACCGGCGGCAATTCCACTGTGCCGGCATCGATCATTTGCTGACCCTGCAGAATATCCTCAGACACAGCCGCATGACCGCCAGCCAAGCCAAACCGGCCGACCAGCTGAAACACGGGATCGCCGGCAATTTCATCAATCACATCTGGGCGATCTGCCAGACCCGCCACTATTGATTGCGCTAGAACAGCGCGATCGCGCGGGTTTTCAGTTGCGGTAAGTGTCTGACGTATGGCTTTTAGATCGGATGCATCGAACACTGCATCGTTGTCAGTCCACCCTTGGTCGACCAGCGCTGCGGATGCGGCCGTCGATCCACGCAAAGCTCGCACGTAAGCTTGCGGGTCATTGGCGTCGAAGTCTGGCAACGATGGGATGTTAAAGCCCTTGGCCCGCGCGTGAGCAATTGGATCAGCAGCCCATGCGCGTTCTTCACTTTCCAGCTTTCGTTCAAGAACGGTTAGACGCTCAGACTGAAACTCGCGCGTCTTTGGCGTAGCACGCTCCACTGCAATCTGTTCGCGCAGCTGGGCGGGCGTCATGAGATTGAGCGCTGGCATCTCCAAAAGCAAAGCGCGTTGCGCCATCGCCTCGGGGTATTTGGGGTGCGCCATAACATCCGGCCGCGTCAGGAATTCGTCCTCATTGGCCGCGCGCTGATCCGCGTTCCAGATACCGACCATTTCATCAAGCTGGGTACCAATTTGTTTTTGAGCTGCAGCAAGTTCCAGCTCGGAATTTCGCTCAGTCTTTGCAGCCTCAGCATCAACGCGGTTTTGAGCGTTTGCTTTGTAGCGAGCAAGAGCCACGCCACCCAATGCTGTAAATTCACCTTCATCGACCGCGTCAAGAAATGCGCCTGGATCTGAGTTTATAAGCTCTATGGCCGCTGCCGCTTCCATATCAGACGCCAAAGCCTGGCGGCGGCGGGTGGCTTCTTCGGCATTGATCACGCCGGCTGCCTGCAGCTCTGCAATCATGGCTTCGCCTTGCTGCAGATAGCCATCACGTCCGGCGGCGTCGGATGATGCGGCGGCAACGGTAGCCGTATGGGCGTATTCAAGATAGGTGCTTTCGCGCTGTGCAAGCCTGCCGGCAAGCGCGCGACGACCGATTGCCAGCTCAGCATTGTTTGCAAGACCGTCAAAGACCAGATCGAACCGCTCGCGATTTCTGGGGTCAACCATTGGCCGGCCGTTGTCGCGCTGGCCGCTTAGATACGACGATTTCAGCGCGTCACGGCGCGATGCAAATTCTGTTTCCAGCTGATCTGGATCGCCAATTGCTTCAAGATCTAGGCGCATGCGGTTTATGTCGCGGGTCAGATCAACCTGCATGCGGTTCATTTCGCGACTAAGCCTGTCGGCTTCGAGCTGGCCGCCAATGCGTTGAAATGATTGGCCAAGTTGAGCTGCGGCCGCGCCGGCTTGACCGGCCTCGACACGTGGTGCTGCAGCTCGGCCCGGATTAATACCAGCTCTGGGAACTGTCAGCGTCATGCAGCATTCCCCAAACTTGGCCAGAGATCAGGGGCGGCGGTCAAAAAACTGTCAGCGGCTGTAAGCCCGCCACGCAACAGCGAGGTTGTTGCTCGCGAGCGATAAGCGCGAGCTTCAGCTGATAGTTCTGTATCGCGGGCTTGTCCGGTCTGGCGGATACTTTGGCTTTCAAAACTAAGTTCGCGTGCAGCTTCCTGCCCCAACAACACGGCCGTTGGACTATCGAGGGCGACCCCGCGTTCGGCCAGTTCGGCAAATTGCTTGCGGATTTCGCTATTGAATTGTCGCCGGGCGCGCTGATCACGCTGGGCGTTTATGGCGCGTTCGGTTTCGCGCTGTTCTTCGACCAGGCGTGCGTTTTCGCGCGCGGCACGAGCACCCTGAACGCCCTGCACAATAGAACCGCCAACCGCCAATGCGGTGCCGATACCGGAAAAAAGGGAACCCGCTGTCAATCCGCTGGCGGCAGTTCCGGCAGCTGCGGTTGCACCAGCCGCTGTGGCACCGCCGCCTACGGCTGAAAACAAGGGTGCGAGTGCAACAGTGCACATTAGCCTGCCCCCTCGCTGTCAACGGCCGGAATGGCTGCAAGAACAGTCATGGGCGCGGCACCAAATGGTTCAAAACGCAAGAACGCTTCGTCGGCATAGCCGGTCTGAGCTTCTGTCGTTGTGACGCCGGAATGGCTTTGCGTCAGCTCTTCCGCGACGGTAGTGCGTGTAAGCGGCTGCCTGCTGTGGACAACATCCGGGCTGCTGAAATGGCGCTCGACGCCGCGCACATAGCCTGCTGCAGTACGGTGAAGCACTACACCGGAGTTTGTCTCGACCCGCTTTTTGTGCCCCCGTGTGTCGCCGGCACGGCTTTCCGCCTGAACATCCGTTAGGTCGCAAACAGCTGTATCATCAAAAAGACCGATGATTGCATGAGTGACTGGGATTGGCAGAACAACCTGGCCGTCGGCAGGAACCACCAGCGGACCAAACTGCCCGTTGTCAGTCCAGGCAAGGACGCTTTCGCCAACAAGGTGGCTCATGTCGAACGTGTCGGTTTCGACCTGCAGATCGAACACCTTTGAAGCAAATAGATGATTGGCTTTGTAAATTGGTTCGGTCCCGTTTAGCGCGCCGTAGGTAATCGCTTGTTCCTCGACCATCCGAACGGTCGCGCCGTTAACGGCTCGGCGCACCACCATTGTCAAAATATCAACTTTGCCGTCAGACGAACTGGACACCGCCAGGCTTTCAACAAAGCCGCCTGCAAGCGGGATTTCGGCCCAGCCCAAAACTTCCTCGGTGACATCATAAAGCATCATCACCAGGTTGCCGTCAGACCGGCGCAACCAGGCATGACGCAGCGGCGATGGTTGCCATACGATTTCTTCCACGCCAAGTGCTGTAATCTGCTCAGCTGGCAAAGTCAGATCTAGGGGCAGCCCGCCGTCGACTTCAAACGAATATCGAAGTTCTTCAAGGCGCGTTTCGTCTTTGGTGATGTAGATTGGAAAACCGTTTGGCACGATCGGTTTGGCGTTGATGCTGCCGTTAGTTCCCTCGACATCGGTGTCGAACGTAGTGGGTCCAATGGCCTGGCCGGCCTGGCTTGAAAAGCCGCGCAGCACTTCGCCCAACGTCCCGATGTAAAGACCCTTGCGACCACGGCGCAACCAGTTAATGCCATTTTGGGAACCTGAACCGTCAATGGTGTAAGCAAATGATCCATCGGGTTCAACGGATGGCTCAAAGTCGTCATACGCACCTTGCGTCGAAAACCAAATTGCGCGCGGCTCAGATGGCGTGGCGGCAGCTGCAAATCGCTGCTTAATAATTTCAATCGCTTTGGGGTAGCCGTACTTTGGCGACCACGCCCCTTCGGACCAGCGATAAGTTGCGCTGGAAACACAAGGCTTGGGGATTGGTTTCAGCACAGTCGCGGTGGCAGAATTTGCATTGGTCACGGCATCGATACGCGCGACACCTTTCATGTCAGAGATAAAGCGCCATTTTGTGTTTGTGCTTTTGCTGTAGAGCTGTTCACCCTCAAAATGAACGGGCGGCTCGACGCCTGTGTTGTTGCCGGATGTCAGCTCGTAAATTCGACTGTCGTAGCGGAACAAGTCACCAGAGCTAGCACTGGTGTTGCCTGTCCAAAGTGCAATATCGGAAATATCCGTTGGCTCGATCAGGAACAATGAACCGACGTGGTCCGCTTCAAAAGGGCTGCCTACGCCTGTTAAAGTGATAGATCCTGCTTCGCCAGAACACTGTATGGTAATGGCTTCGTCTAGGTTTTGCACGCGGAACGGGCCAGCGTTCAATTGCCAGTCTTCAATCTGCCAGTCGTCCAGATCCATACGGCTAAGGCGCTGCAACGGTCCTGCGCCTGTTGCAAAGTAGATCCGATCGGATGATTGCACGTCTGTAAGGTTAGGCAGGTCAGCCTCGGCAAAAGGGGTGGCCAGGGCATACGGGCTGGCCCCGCTCATGATCAGACTGCCATAGCGCCAAACGCGCATTGACAGACCTGTAAATTCTAGGATCAGGGCATCCTTGCGGTTAAACTCAAACGGGATCAGACGCGCCGGCTTGTTACCATCAACAAAACCACGAAAAATGGTGCCCGGCGCGCGCGTAAAACCACCTTGGCGCAACGGCATATATCCACGCATTTGGCGGACGCCAGTTCGGACGCGCTTGTAATCCGTGCGACCTAGCAATAACGGCGACACTTCACCTGAATTGAAACTGACCTGGGGCGGAAACTGAACCATCAACACACGACCCTTTGCGCCCAATCATCTTGCTCGGGCCAATCGTCGGTGCGCGACGGCGACGCGTCATAAACATCGCCGTCAATGGCTTCCTGTCGCAAACCAGCAATATCACTTTTCAGCTCGCGCAGCTTGACCTTATCCCGCATCCAGCGCGGACCAAGCAAAATGGCAAGCTGGCCGGCAACATAAGTCTGAAACTCAGCTGGCAGCAGCTTTTCGTTATCAACTGCTCGCGTGTAGCGAATGACCAAATTTGATGGTTGATCGGCGTGCACAAACTCACCGTCACGCCGCCAATTCACATCGTCATCAACGACCTTTCGCAGTTTGATCAGATCACCAGGCAACGCGTAAAGGTTTGGCAGGTCTTCTGACACCACAATTCCATCGGGGACGGTGTCAATTTCGGGCAGCGAGTAGGTAATGCGAGCAAAGGACCAATCAAAAAAACCAAGCGCCATGTTTAGCGCGATAGGGTATTGCTCGGCCGCGTCCAATGCCTGGTCGCTGTCGTCGGAAAAGGAAGAAATGGGGGCCAGCTGCATCATGCGAAACGCTTGCGCGGCGATATTCGATGCAGCGATCACGTCTGACATGGAGTGGCCCCCTTGATGGGATGACCGGACGAGCCGGTCGATTGATCAATGGTAGAGGTAGACGATCTGAAACTTAGTCGATCCGGCGGCCGTGGCGTTTGCTTCGGCGTGTTTGTAAAGAGCAATGTTCCCGCCTGGATTTTCTGCCATGCCCAAGACTTGCCAAAGCCGCAGGCCATGTGATGCGCCACCTTGGGCAACCGGCGTCACGATGTTGCCAGTTGCTTTGGTCTGGTCCACAAGGGCATCGGTGTCGGACTTGGTGCCAATAACGATTTGGGCAAAGCCGTCGTTGGTCACATCAAAAAATGTGTCAGGCAAAAGGATTGCATCCGACGGGATGTCGATAAGATGATACATCGACGTGTTTTCATCATCGGCTGCGTTGGTGATAGTGCCGGTGGCATAGACTGCACGGCCACGCGCCTGCACCGGATCGGGTTTGTTGGGCGTCTCGGCCAGATAATCCTGGATCAGATCTGAGGTGCCTGTGACAATGGGCATGATGTTGCTCCTGGTGATTGACTGTAGGAAGACGGCCGACTTTAAGCCGGCCGGCTTAAATCAGCTTTCAACGCATTCGATGATGCGGACGCCAATATCTTCAATGCGAACGGCATCCGGGTAAGCGTCGGCGTAGATGTACGGCAGGTTTTTTGCGCTACCGTCATTCCAGATGCGGCCTTGTACGTCTTGCCACATGCCGCAGACGATGTTGTCTTTGGTCCACATAGGCAGCAGGCGTTGACCGTCGGCGTTGTAGGGCAGTCGGTTTGTAAAAATCCACGTGATGCCCAAAAGGGTCGTGGGTTTGCCGGTCTCGATCTGTTTCAGATCAAACTGGTTCAGCTGCGTTTTGGTGGCTAGGGCCAGGTTGAGCAGATCCGTCTTTTGCTTTGGTGAAATGGCGCAATAAATCCCCATATCGCCTTCAAACCCGAAGTCTTCCAACTCCATGGCTTCTGCGGCGGCCCGCAGCTTTTCTGTCGTCAGGCCCGCGCTGGCGTGCGGAACGTAATTGGCCGCCGGCAAGGTTTTCTTGGTACCGCCGCGCTTGCCCTCAGATGCAGTGCCAAAGACACCGGAACCAGAAATCTCGAACTTTCCGGTCGATTTGTTCCTGCGAACGCCTAGAATGCGATCCTGCACGCCGCGCTCGACGGCTAGTACGTGGTTGCGAAACAGTGGCGACGTTGGGTCCATCGCCGCGTCAAATTTGTCCTCTTTGTCGAGATACTGCCCTGTTTCAATAACGGTTGGCCGCACCAACCAACGACGGCTGCGATTAGGTACGTTTTCAGGATTGCGCCGGCTGCGGTCTTCACCTTCTTCGTATTCGAGCTTGCCGATTAGATCGGCGGCATCTTGCGCTTCGCCTGTTGCCGGAACGATCGTAACCGCGTTTCGAATTGGGTTTTGCATTTGCTGGGCAACCATTTTGACGTTGCCGCTGAATTCCAGCTTGTGATGGTCTTCGACCAGTTTTTCAAAGGACATGGTGCCCCCTCTCTCGAAAAATCAACGATGTGCTTGAGTTTTCGGAGGGGCCGCCCGGCATATCCGGACCCGCACCTATCGGGTAACGCCCGCTAGTCGCCAGTCTCTTCCCGGTGTCACCGGACCCCGCAAGGCCACCCGGTCATTGGCGTTTACGGACGCCACCCGACGTGCGCATGTTCACCCGATCTTGACCCAACATGTCAAGCTAAAACAAAATATGCCCCGCTCCTTTCAGTACGGGGCACATGTGCAAATGCCAACGAGGCGTGTTATTGTGCTGCTAGCCTTGAAAGTTGTTCCATTTTTGGCTTGAGACGGTCCAACGTTGCGCGATCGTTTTTGGCAACGGCTTGCTCGTATTCTCCACCTGGTGCCTTCATTGTATCCAATTCGGCGCGCGCCTGCTCTGGCGTTGTCGTCAAGGTTCCGCCTTGCGTGTTGAGCGTGGTCAACTGATCCTCTGACAACATTTCTCCAATCGCTGAAAACAAGCGCACAGTGTTGGCGTCGCCGGTTTCCTTGGCCATCAGCTGGCTGATCCCCGAAAGCGCTTTGTTGTCCAGGCCAGCCTGTTCTGCTGCAAACTGCGCGCCCTGTTTGGCCAACGTCATTTTGCGGTTAAACTGCGCGCCCCAGGCGTCTTGAAGGGCGCTGTTCATTTCCAGTTTGGCGCTGTCCAGCTCTTGCTCTGCGTCGGCAACAATTTTGCTGATTGAACCGGCATAGAGTTCGGTAAACGCCTGCAGTGCAGGTTGCGAAACTCCATGCTCATGCGCCAGCGCCCTGGCCTGCGTTTCCAGATCTGCATTCCACGCCTTGTCGTCATCTTTGAAGGCGTCCGGCCGCGTCAGCTCGTATTTATCCGCTTCTTCCGGTACTCCGAACATGCCGCCGTTTTCGCGCAACCATTCGGCAACGTTTTGACCGTCTTTTGGTTTGGCTAGAATTTCGTCAGGCTTCATGCCCAACTTGCGCTGAGCGTTCACCTCCATATCGGCCAATTTCGCAATCGCTTCGACAGGGTCATCAACAGTCAGACCAGCGGCGGTGAGGGTAGTCTTTTGGGCCTCCGTAAGCTTCGAGCTTTCCCACCATTTCTGGCCAGAGCCAGCGTCGCCGCCTTTGCCACCACCTTCACCGCCAGCTTCGCGGTTGCCACCAGATCCGTCGTCGCCACTTTTGCCACCGTCGCCACCTTCGCTACCACCACCGCTATCATCTTGCGGTGCAAAAACGGGCCGAAACAATGCCCAAAAATCGAATACGCTCATGTTGAAGTCTCCATAAGATCGTTGATTTCATCTGGGGTCATGTGACCCGCCGCCAGAAGGCGCAGCGCAAACTCCTGCGCGCCCCGCCGTTCGGCAGCTCGGATCGGATCGCGCGGCAACGGCGCACCCGTTTCGTCGTGGTCATCGTGATGATAATAATCTGGCTCGACGGTGAACAGGCCAGACAATCTAATAAGGTCGCCCGCCATCTCAGGTTCGCGAGCAAACGCATCCGCCCACCGGTCCGCCATATCAGCTGCGGCACGTTCTGCCCGCTGTCGATCGGTGCCGGGGAAAATTGACGCTAGCAAGCTGATGCGATCAAGGATCTTCACGCAAGCTCTCCTTATTGATACCCGTCTGGACTAGGCAGCAGTTCATTGCCGCTTGCGTCAAGATAAGTGGTTGTTCCAAAATCACCGCCCACACAATCAGGGCACAGGATGATAGCCTTGACCGCTTCGGGTGGGTCCATTTGATCGCGAGCGCTTTCTGCCGTTCTACCGCACTTCGGGCACTCAATCGGCAGGAAAGCAACCTCTGGCAAATCGACATCATGCATCTTTCGGCTCCGATTTGTTATCTGTAGATTTGCCAAATCTCTTGACGTACATCGCAAACCAGCCAGCACAGATCTTTACTCTACCTTTGCTGGCGTCTGGTGCTTCAAAGTGAACGTGGCCATTCTCATCCGGCAGAGACATGTGAAGCCCCTTGTGGCAGTGGAAAGGCTGATCATCGTCAAGCATGTCCATGACTTCAGCCCAACGATATGGGTCAGCGCGCTCCGGCGAACCCTTTCGGAAGGCACAGTTGTCGCACATTTCTGACAAAGGCCAGTCTCGGAGTTCTACCTCCTGAACGCGCTTACAGTCCATACAAATCGCATGTTGTACTTTTGTGCCCAGGAGTTCGCTAAACATCAGGGCTCGCGATCCGCAACCGCCACAGCGACCGGCTTCATCACCCTCATATTGATCGCTAAGTGTTTGGTCTAAGGTTGGCGTGACGCGGCACATCTACTCTTACTATTCCATCTTCCTTGCAGCCGATCCGGTGGCCTTCAATACCTTGTCTCGAACCCAGTGGGCGGGAACATCGACGCCCAGCATCTCACTGACCTTGCGGACCACATCAGACCGCTTTAGCGCCGGATCACGCCACCAGCGCACCACGTTGTTCAGCTGGTCTTGATTTGGCTGCGGATACTTGACCTTGCCGCCCCGGTTCTCGACACGCTCGACGTCAGCCAGATCGGGCTTCAGCTTGCGAAACATCTGAATGGCCTTGTCCGTCTGCAGCTTGAAGTCGCCGCATTCGGGCACGTAGAAGCCAGCAACCATGCCAGCCAGGCGCTTGATCTCAGCTATGGAGAGGAGGTTCGGCTGCACCATGATGATGGTGTCGATAGGCCGGAACGCCACGACAAGAAGATCTGCGTCTTCCTCCGCCGTCAGCTTTACCCAACTGTGCGTGCGCGCCTCTTCAGCACCAGCGCTATAGAGCGCGGGGAACTGTGCCTCAGTGCCGATTCCGATCTTCACCGGGCCAGTTACAGCGTTTCTGTCTACAGTTTCCACTTCAATCTTCATTTTTCTTTTCTACACGTCTTGATCTGTAGATAGAAAAACTGTAGATCGAAGTCAAGAAGATTGAAGATGTGAAAAATGTAGAGGACCAGAACAGATGCCAAAGATTGAGAAAAACCCCAACCAATCGCAGATTTTGTCGGTCAATATGAAGTGGAAGCAGGCCGCGCGTTACATCGCTGCCGCCCTTGAAAGCGGGACTGACGAAGGTAAACGCCTTGCTCGCGAAGAGCTTATGAAAATGGCTGACGTGGCAGACTTTGCCGTTGACCTTCAAAAGGAACTGAAAAAGCAGGCGGCGGCCTAAGCCCCGCCTACCATCAAAAAGGACCGAGCATATGGACGACAAAACGCAAATCGGCCGCGTCGCAATGCGAGTGAGTGAGGACGGTGAGTGGTGGCACGGCTATTATGCGATGCCCGGAACGATGGAAGGGGCGCTTTTGCTCGGCAGCATTAGAATGCAATTTGTTCAGGATGAGGCGCGCAAGCAGGCTTTCATGTCTCTGATGCAGGAGGCCATCGGGGACATACTGGAAGCCGAAATTGGGGAGCGGCCATCACATTACAATGTTGCTCCGGGACCTGCTCACGAAAACAGGGCTGCGCGCAGGAGGCGTGAAGCCGCTGAGCGCAAGCGTGATCGCGGATTTAACTGAAAGGACCGAAGGCATGGATATGTTTCCGACTGGCTGGTGGATCATACCGGCCCTAGTGATCGCAGCGATAGCTGCTGGCACTTTTTTTATGGGGGCTTGGCTGTTCTGATGCGTACAGAAGATCCGCGCCGCGCTGAAATGGAACAAAAGCCCAATCCGCTACTTGTTCGCGTTTTCAAGGTTCCACCCCCTACAGGCGAGTATTGCTTTCAAGGTCGCCCGGCCGACTTTGTGGAAGTGGACTGGTTTCGCGATGAGATGGGCATGATGGAAAGCGAGAGCGGGCGATCTGAAATACGGGAGTTCATCGAACAGAAAATTTACGCAAAAGACGGCTCTGCTCTGCTCGTAATGTCGCCCGTAGCCTCATTCACCATCGACTACACAGCGGCAAAAAGCCCGCTACCAGTAAAACGCTGACAAAAGGGACCGAATTTCAATGTCGGTTCAACCAATTTTTTAGCAAAAAATAGACGATTATTGCTGATTTCCTTGCGCTGCATTCAGCCCCTGCAACAGCGGGCCAGCCGCTTTTGCCGCATCAGTTAGCTGCTCAGCCTGTTGTTGCTGTTCCTGCGCTTTGGCGCGGGCATTTGCAATCGCATCAGCCTCTTCGCGCGGTCGCAGGATGGATGCCGGCAAGCTTGGGTTGGCGTCGTGCAGCGCCTCAACAAGACCGTCAGGGCTGACGCGATCCAAATAACGCGGATCTGTTTGTGCCAACGGCCCAAGATCGCCAATGAATTGGCGGATGGCAAGGCCCTCGCGGGCGCGAAGCGCCATTTGCGCAGCCGATTGGTAGCGGACACCTAGTGGCATTCCTGCAGCCTCTTGCGGTGGCGGCGGTAATTGACCGGAACGCCACAGCATCGCAACACGCCGCTCAACTTTGCGGGCCGCGTATTCTTCCATGATCCGATCGCCATGGGGTGCCCAGTTGCGCAGCTTTGCTTCTTCGATGATCTGCAATTCTTCGGTATTGAGGCCGGTTCGATTGTGCAGGCTCATAAGTGCGTAGTGAAACGCGTTTTTAATTTCTTCGACTTTTTGGCGCTTTTCTTCGATTGTTAGACCGATCGAGCCTGAACGGTCTAGGGTGTGTACCATGCGATCGCCGCGCGTGTTAACGCCGCCATAAAGTACTTCACCGGGTCGGACTTTGCCTTGTAGGGGCAATGCGTTGCGGTTCGGCGCTAACAAGGTTGGATCAGCAGCAAACTGCGACGACCTCAGAGTGGCGGCCTCCATCAAATGATTGGCTCGCGACGATGCCAGCGCGACGAAACCAGGGCCGGTGCCGTAGGTCATGCCGCTGTCGACATCCCAGCGGGGAAAGTAGAACGGCATTTCGTGAAAACCTGACATTCGCACCGTCGTGCTATCGATTTCACAAGCGTGGACGGACAGCCACTTTTTGCCTTTTGGGCCTAGCGACTTTGCGGAATAGCCGTCGTTTAAAAACACGTGTTGGTAAAACCAGATGTCGTCATTGCTCAACTTCTCCGCCATTTCCTTGATTTTGGGCGGTATAAAGTCGCTCGATTTTTTGTAATGACGCAGGGCTGCGCGCGGTTTTAGCGGGAACTTCCGTACCATTTCAACGACGCGGCCCCAGGCATCAATATCGACCACGATTTCAGCCAGCGAAAACACTTGGTCGATAAATCTGCGCTCGCCCAGGTCGACCTCGTCATAGGCCGCGAACTGGCCGAAGGCAGAGATATCAGAATAGCCTTGAAAGGTGCTTGGGTAAAACGACGACGCAGCTAGACCAAATGAGGCAACTGTGCGGGCTGTGACCACGTCCAGCCATTCTGCCATTGGCTGCCAGTTGTTGAACTCTTTGTCAGGCGTTTGCAGGCCGAACCAACGATTGGCAGGGTTTGTAATGCCAGCATAGATCCCGGATGCCATGCTATTATTGGCTTGGATCGGTTCGCTGGACAGTGGTTTTTCGTGAATGCGCTGGCGATGATCGCCCATTCCGAAACCGCCGCGCTGCGGACGGATTAGGCGGGCAATATCTTCCCAGTCCTGTTCGTGGATAGAACGTTTGGCGCGCAACTCGTCCCATCGGCGCATTGCTTCCTTGGCAAAATCCGACGAATGCAGCTGCGTCACGGCGTTCATTAGGCAGCACTCCCCAGTTTTGGCTGCGATGGAATGCCGCTCGCGCTGGTCAACACGTCAGCGGCCGCACCGCGCCGGCGACGACGCAGCCGCGCCTCGGCGTCCGCCTGGCGGGTTGCCTCGGAATTGTCGGGCGCGGCAATCACTTGCGGTGCGGCCGTGATTTCAGGCTGTCTTTGCATAAGGCACATTGGTTTGGCTCCTTTCGTCGTGCGCGCAAGAGGCAAAAGCGTATTGATCAAAGCTGATGTTGCCGCGCGGACCAAAGCCCCCCATGCGGACTTCATGCGAGAAACCAATGGCGCGCAGAAACCGGCCGGCACGCGGATGCCCGCACCAGGCGCGCGCCTCAATGCGATGAATTGCATGCTTAGCGCAAAACCCTGGCATGTCTCGCCGGATACGCAGCGCCAGCTCGATCAGCTCACGCTTGTAGGTTACATGGTCTCGCGCCAGCAGAGCGGCCTGGGCAACACCAGATTGACCTGTATTGCAAAGCGCCAGCACAGCAAACGGCTGGCCGCTTTCACCACCGGCCCTGATCAACAGCGAAAGCAGGTGAATGCCGCTGACCGCGCGCCAATCCGCAAAAAGAGAAAGCGGCGTGCAAGCCTGCCCGCGCGTAATCTCAGCTTCGGAATGATCGGCATGATCAAGGAACCGAAACACTGAATACGCTGCGCTGTCTTCAAAGGGTTGCACGGTAATAGGCAATAGATCGGCCTTGTGATGTGATTGACGTTAAAAAAAAGATCGGCGAGCCTTGCTCGCCCAATTTTGAACAGCATCAACCTTATTGGTGTTGGCTGACGCTGTCAGGCCCAGCATCGCAGCTTTCCACTGACCTGTGTTTTTCGACTGGTCTAGCTTCAAGCCATGCTCGGCTTCCAAATTCTCAATCAATTCATTTGGCCGCGTTTTGATCCAGGAATGGATCATATCGACTGCCATCTTGCGCAACGCGGATTGCAGGGGTCTTTTTGCCATGTCAGCTCCCATAAGGATTTGTAATATCCCAGCTTGTGTCGATACCGGGAGGCTGGTTTCCGTGCATGGATGGGCCGCCATTGTGGCCGATCATGCGGTTGGCTTCTGGCACGCTGATTGGGCTTAATCCGTTTGCCAGATGCTCCGACATCAGAACGTACTGCATGCCGTCGATGACATTTGCCTCGGTATATTGCTTATCTGGAATTTTGCGCTTGTCACCGTTTTTGGTGACTTCGTCGGTCCACACGTAGCGGGCCGTAAAACCAGCTATGGCAAATTTCATGCTTGGGTCAAGCAAAAGTCCAGGGTTGCCCGCCATCAGCGGCGCATCAAGAGCGGCGCGCATCGCCTCCAGTCGCGGCCCAATCCGGTTTGCACCAATAATTTGCGGGCGAATTGTGATATCTGCAGCAGCGGCGCAAAGTGAATTCCAGTTTTCGTTTTCGTCTTCCGCAACCGACGATCCTGCTTCGCCTGCCATGTCGGCCCAACCGGCCTCGACGCGCCAACCGCTAAACCGGGTGTCCAGCAAATCGCGCAGTTCGTCGCCAAACGCTTTGGCCAGCAACCGCTTTTTTGGGAAGTGCAGCTCTGCGTAAAACCGCCAATAGCCATGTTTTCGAAACGGCACAAACTGACACACGACGGCGGCAGCTTTAAAGCCTTGGTCAAGCCCAATGCGCAGTGGAATACCCGGGATAGGCTTTAAGGTTTCGTTGGACACGTGGATGCGGCGGTTAAAGTGATCTAGGAACACGGGGTCACCAACACGCAGATACGTGATCTTGTTATAGACCAGCCGATCTATCATATCTCCGCGGCCGGCCAGCTTCATCGACGCAATCTGCCGGGGGTAGTAGGTTGGTGACAGGTTTTTGGTATTTTCGCACCCTGGCTCACCATAGCCCGGCTGCAGGAAAAACAGGATGCGGATCGGGTCAACGCCTTGGGGTAACTCGGACGACAATTCATCCGACATGCGCTGCCGCTCTTCTTCGTTGTGAAAGACGTTGAAAGTAAAATTTTCTTCATCCGGCGCGTTGAAGTCACCAACAATCTGGCCATAGCTGCGCAAATTGAGCGGCAAGCCGGCAAAGTGTTCACGCGCCGGCCAACGGTCGATCCGTCCGATACCTACGGTCAGGATCTCGACAGGCATTGTATCCATTTCGTTTAGGACAATGTCGGTGGTCTGCACACCGCGCATCGATGCTACAATGTCGTCGCCAAAAGCCATAAACTCAGCAACAAATTCGATCGGGCCATGCTCGTCTTCAAACCGCATGCGGTGCGTCACCGGATCACCCCGGCCGCCGGACCAATCGCCTAGGTGTTTGGGAAACGTCTCAAGATAAGACGGGATCGTTGTTGACCACAGCTGGCGGTAGGTTTCGCGAATGAAAAGCACTTTGTAGCGCCGCACGCCATCGATCACAGATCGTGGCATTTCAATGGCACGCCGCAAGCGGGATTTCATCAGCGTTGTGGTTTTACCAGATCCCACAGGCCCCTGAATGCCAATGACATCGCCGTTTGACCAATAGAATTCTTCGGCTATAGGCCCCGGAAAAGTAACCTCAGTCAGCAAATCTTCGATATTGCCATCGAACAATTCACCGACTACGCTTTCAATCGCCTCTTTCGCTGAAACCCCGTCCAGCACAGCTTTCAGCGGTTCATCGTCGTCAACTTGTTCCGCGTAGGCGTTGATCGACGTGTTACCCCTTACCCCCTCATGGGCGGGCATCGACAACACCCCCCAACCCCATTTACAGAACCCAATAATCGCGCTCATTTTGCTGCCCAGTGGATACCACAAACGATGCATGGGGTCGGAGTGAGGGGAGATAGGCTTGGCGTCGAGACCACCCCCCGGGGGGTCAAGCCGCCCCATTTCTGCAGGTCCGCCAGTGCGTGCCGATGGCTAGGCAACTTGATTTTCGACTGATTTACAATCAGTTGCAGCCTGCGGAAATTTAACTGTCTTTTCATGTACTTACTCATTCTGTCCGAATTTGTCTGTCCGACTGATCGCTTTCTGAATTTGTAACATCCTGATTTTGCTCGATTTCTTGCGCCACGTCCGCTGGCATCATCCGACGGCCTTTTGGCGCGTTGACGACGCGAGCATCGGTGCCAGGCGGCGTGGATGACGGTGCAGCGGGCACGATGACGGTGGTGTTCTGGTTCACGTTCACCTCTGGCGTCATCTTCGACGCGCCATAGGGCAACAGCGCCTCGGCCGCGCGCAGGGCAGCCTGGTAGCAGAACTTGAACGCTTCGATCTTGTCGGCCGGCGATGGCTGCCATGGCCCATCCAGCACCTTGTGGCCATCAGCCGGGCCAGCCCATATGACGTTCTTCGCGCCATCGCCTGCCCAGCTCAGCATGCGCTCGGCCTGCACCATGGCGAAGGTGAACACATCATGCGAGCTGGCCATGCCGGCCATCTGCACCAGCACATCCTCTGGCATCTGATAGCCACGGGACGCCAGCCATTCGCGCATCTGGCTAGATCCCTTGTTCTTAGCGCCTGCCGGCCGACCGGCCTTGCGGTCAACTGCCTCCGGCACCGGTGCATCCGGCAACAGCGTCAGCTGCTGACCCAGCTCGACCTGCCGATCGATCCGTTCAGCTGCCTCAGCGGCCAGTTTGACAAACTGATCGTCCTTGCTAGGCATAAAACCTGCCTTTTTTATTGTTTTTCAGACGGTTAGCGAGATCGACAAGGCCAGCTACTACACTTTTTGGAAGGTGTAGTAGGGCTGTAGTAGGCGGTGTAGTAGCAATTTCTCTATATATATCAATAAGATAGTATATATCTACTACGCTACTACAGAGAAATAGAGATAGCCTAACGCGCGCGCGCGCATGCGTGCACGCACGTATAGGGGGGCTGTTTTCGCTGTAGTAGTGTAGTAGATGGGGGTAAAGCGTTGTTTCTAAAGGGTTTTTGCCTACTACAGACCCTACTACAGTCAGATTGCCAAGTGTAGTAGTGTAGTAGCCCAAACCCATGGGCGCGGCACCGTCACGCACGTGAATATTGGCACAGGCACGGGTCCGGGTGAAGCCAAAAAAACACAGGCATTTCAGCGCGTTGGTCATGTCAAGCCTTTTCTCTAAGCGAAGTCGTCGACGTCTGATACGTCGGGTGAGGGGCCACCAAGGCTGGCCTTGTCCTTGTCTGCTGGCAGGGCAAGCAAGCCTGGAACAGACCGCAGCGGGATCTCGTAGCCACGGGTACGGATGCCGGCCAGGGAACGCGGTGCACCGCGTTCCGCGCCAGGCACGCGGGCAGCACTTTGCTGCCACACGCCGCCGGCCCAGTCTGAGCCTTGGAACAGCTGCAGCAGTCCATGCAGCTTTGAGTTGGCTAGGAACAAGCTGGCCTCTGCGCCTTCGCGGATCACCCGCATGCCATACTTGGCCAGTTTCGTGTTGGCGTTGTCCTGCTGGGCGTGCTTGTCGAGGAACGCGCCATCTTCGCTGGATGATCGCAACGCCCCTGGGGCACTCGGCAGGCACGCGGCCGTCATGACCCACTGGGCCACCGTGAACAGCTCGCCACGCCGGTGCACGTCCATCGGCTGCGACATCAGGTGCAACAGCATTGCCTCAGCGTCATTGTTGGTGTCTTCGCGATCGGCCGTGGCCAGAAAGGCAACCTTCTTTGCCCATGCGTCGGTGACTGCGTCGTCGGGCAGGTCCGCGTTCTGGGCCATGTCGGCCATGGCCAGAACGGTGCCCCAATTGTCCGCGTCACGGCCGGTGATGCCGGCACGCTCAAGGGCAGCGCGCCACAGCTCCAGACGTTCGGACCAGGTGGGCCAGCGATCGATCAGAAAGCGCTTGATACGGGCACCGCGCGCGCGCCAGGTGCGGGGCTGCATGTTGGGTTTCTTGGCACCCTTGTCGAGCGGCCGCAGCTCCAATCGGATCAGGCGCTGAACGTCCTGCGTTTTCATGACGCCCGGGATCAGGATCGATGAAAACAGGAAGGCGCTGTAGACCTGACCGCCAACACCGGTTTGGTCGGCTGACCCCCGAAACCAACGGCCGCCTGACGCCGCGACGCGGGCAAGGGTGATGATATCGCGTTCCTTGCTCGATCGTTCGTCGCCTGGTTCCAGCTCGTCTACGGCAACCGGCAGGCTGGACTGGCCCAGCTGCGACGTCAGACCCGATTTGGTCACGTCCGTGCTTTGGATCAGGCCGGTATCGCCATGCAGATAGCGCAGCAGCTTTTGCAGCTCGGACTTGCCGGCACCGGCCGGGGCCAGTAACCAGAACACCGGCCGCCAGTCCAGCGCGCCACACAGCATCTGCGTAGCGATCATGCCTAAGGCGATGAATGGGTGCGTATCGGGCTGGGTCCAGTTCCAGGTTTCAAGGACACGCAATAGCTCTGGCACCGGATCGGTGGAGGTATCACCTTCATGTGGAGGGGGTACGGGGGGCAGGGCAGGGTAGATGTGTGGGCCGACCTTGCCTGGCTTTACACGCTTGCCACCAACCAGCACGGCATCGCCCTGGTGATAAATCAGCTCGCCCTCGTCTCCCTGCCAGGCACCTTGGCCGCGCACCGCGTTCTCCGGGTTGAACACGCCGCATTCAGACGCGGCCGCATGCATGGTGATTGACGCATGGGTTTGATCAAACCGATTTTTGGCTCGCTGCGGCGGGTCTCCTTTGGTCCATTGTGGGAAATGATAAATCAGCTTTGGGATCTGGTGGCCGAAAAGCGACTGTATGACCTGGGCTTCAAGCTTTTTCGCGTGGCGCATTTGGTTGTTGGCATCAAGCCAGTAGGAATAATCACCGCAAACGCCCAGGGGCGTGACGGGGCAATCGTCCCAGATCTGACCTTTGGGTCGCGTGCGTGGTGGTGGGGGTGGCCGGCCGCTGCCGGCTGGCTTGTCGCCTTTGTTGGCTGGCGGATCGATTGCCGCGGCCTCTGGCGCGTTTTCGATCGCGTCGCGTATGTCATCCTCGGTAGGGGGCGCGGGCGCGTCAGCCGCAATAGCATCGGCCGTGGTCTGAACCTTCGATGGCTTTTTCTTGTTTGGTTTGGCCTTTTGCCTGGCAGGCTTTTTGCGGGTGGCATCGCGCACGCTGGGCACCAGGCTTTGCTTGGGGTCATCCATCCAGCTGTCGTCGGGCTGTTCTTCGTTCACGCAAACGCCTCGACGTCTTGTGCCAGCGCAATACCGGCTTCTGGGTGCTGCGACCCGTAAAATTGCAATGTGTCTTTGATTTCTTCGCGCGCAATTCTGCCGGCAATATGCTGCACGGCTTGGCACAGCAAAAACCCGTCATGCCTTAGATCGTGCAGCTTTCGATGCAGAAATTGCGCCGACCAGTTTGCGACTGCATTTTGAATGACCTGACGCATCTGAGCTGGCAATTCATCGTATGCGGCCAGATCTTCCTCGCGATTGACACGCGCAGAACCGTAACCGTTTGACACTAACCTAACCGCCCCGCGTTTTTGGCGTGGCGCGCTTCTGCCAGGTCTGCCAACTGCATGAGCTGCTGAGCCATTACCCGCGCTTGAGCTGGAGAAATGTTTCCAGCGGCAAAGGTATTCCCGTCAGCATTTAGAAGGTCGATCCAAACCCACTGACATTCGCAGTCGTCGGCACATTTGCTGATACCAACAGCGTTGGCGCGTATTAATTCATCGCTCATGCTGAAACCTTCCCTAATACCTCTGCAATGGCTTGTGCGGCCATACGCGAAACAGCTTCGGCGCGGGGCAGCTGATAGGCCAGAACAAACGCCAACGTTTGCGAGCATGCCGGGCCGGCCCAATCCCAACCGTCACCGTCCGCGCTGATGATCACCCCGTCATAGTGGCGGCCGTTGTCCATCCAGACGCGGACATACTGACCAGGCTGCAGCGGGCATTGGCCGCCGTCGTGGTCAATGATGTTGCCCCAGAGTTCCGATTGGCTTTTTTTGCTATCCATCAAACACCTTTAGACGAGTAAGGGCTGCGTAAACTGCCGCCAAACAAAGCGACGCCATAAACGCTAGCGACCCATTTAGCGGAACTGGTTTTGGCTGGCTCAATTCTGAAATATTGTCGTCATCGCAGGAACAATGCCCCCACAATGACGACGTGCCGTGAGTGGCAAACGTGTGCGCGCCGCTCGATGCTGTCAGCGCACCGGGTTGGATGGCGACAGCATGGCCAGAACGAACGGCGCGCAGATCCGGGAGGAAACCTAACTCAACCGGATGACCCTGTGTCAGGCACGGAATGATCAGTCCGCCCAACTTGTTTTCTAAGCATTGATGGCCAAAGCGGCGAAACTGGTGAAGACCGTTTGGCACGTATCGGACGATCATTGGCGAACCGTCCGGCATAATCTCTATGCCTTCGCTTAGATCAATCGCGAGCTGTGTTGATGCCATGACTGGACTGGTCATCAAAGCTATTAAAGCGGCACGCATTACGCTGCGCCCTCCGTCGGTTGTTGAGACGATTGGCGCAGGGCGTCGTTTAAGTCTTTGCCGCCCCACTTGTTGAGAAACACGCGAACCTTGCGGCCCGCTTTTTGATGGGCCTGCACCGCCCGGTCCAATGCTTCACGCTGCTCGGGCTTTTCGTCGCGATCAGCCAGAAATGTGACCTCGGCCACATTGTCGGGCAGGATCAGAGATTGCATGTTGCTGAGCGATATCGCGGACAAAACCCGCTCATGCGGCAACAGCAGAACGGCGCTTAGCGCATCTTCAATCCCCTCGGCGACCAGGACGCGCGTGCCAGGTGGACACTTTGGCAGGCTGCTTGGCTTGCCGCCTTGCGGGCCAACGCCTTTCCACAGGTTGATTGCCGATCCGCCGTAGGTGCCCAGAACTTTTTTGGCTTTTGGCACAGGGGCCTTGTCCCACAATCCCTGTGCATTCAGCGCCAGATAGGTGCGATGGCAGGCAACGATCATTCCGCGATGATTGACCACGATCGCAACCATTGCCGGATATCGGCCCTCAGTGACTTCGCCCGTTTCATCGTCGACGTGCTTGTAAAAGCAATCGGGCACATATCGCAGCGCGCCTGGCTGGCGGCCAAGGCGGGACAGATCAATGCCGCGTGTATCACGCAGGTAATACTCGATCGGCGTGCCTTTAATGCTGGCTTGGCCAGACAACCAGATGCGATGCGCCAGGCGTGCCCGCTTCCATTGTTTGTCTTTCTCGCTCTGCTCTTGCTCTTTACGTCGACGCTTGGCTTGATCGGCGGCCTGGCGGCGCTGGCGGATCAACTCGGGGCTAGCGGTTTCCAGGCCCAAAAAAGCGCGGGCTTCACGCAGGGCCGCCTTTAGATCACAGTTGAGAGACAAGGCAATCAGATCCAGCACGTCACCGAATTCACCTGTCGCGTGATCGGTCCAATTACCGGCCTTCGGCCCGCCCATGTGCACGTAAAAGCTGCCGACACTGCGGTCGGCGCGGCCGGGGTTCAGCGTAAAGTATTTGCCGTGCGTCTCATGCGACTGCGCCACGGCCGGCGCATAGTGATAGACCACCTGGTCAAGCTGGGCCAACAGCATGCCCTTAATTTCATCCAGGCTGAAAGTCTGGCGTGTCATGCGGCCTCCGCACGGCGGCGAAGGACTTTTAAGAGTGCCTTCTGGTGGTCAAGGTCGCCGGGATACTGATTGATCTTAAGCCAGCGATCGCGGACGTCGCCCGCACTCAGATCCGGGTGCAGCTCTGCTGCACCAACCGCACCCTCGCCCTTTAGAAGCGCCTCGGCAATCTGCAGATCCATTTGCGGCGTAAAGATTTCGGATGCATCGAACATTCCAATCCGATGCTCGATACCGCGTTCAACGGAATTAAACGGTTCGTCTAGGCGCGTCGTATCGTTTTCGATTTTCTGCTGTTGGGCTCGTATGCTCGTGGCAGAAATGGGCGAATGGTTAGGCTTGTCCTGAACCTTGCCTGCTGCGCGCGCGGCCTTTGCTTCGGCAATGCGCGTTTTCAGCTTGTGATAAGCGCGATACTTTATGCCCGGGACGGGCCGACCGGTAGCATCGGCAACATCTTTTGCAGTGCCACCCTCGGCCATGATGCGCACCATGGTTGCGTCTTCCTCGGACGACCAGGGCTGGGGCTTGTCGCAACTGGTGTCAACGGGGACCGGGCGCGGCGGGAAAGGCGGCGGCGGGTCGGGCAAGACAGCAGGTTTTTCTTCTGCCTCCATCGCCGGTTCGTCGCCGCGAACGTTGTCTGGATCAAAACGCAGCTGCAAAAAATCGGCTTCATCTTCATAAATCACCGGCTTGAAGCCGGCCTGGATTAAACGTTCCTGGGCTTCCAAAAGGATTTCGATACCCAAGGCATAAACACGTGCCTGTTCTTTCGCCTGGGCGGCGCGCTCGGCCAGTTCTTTTGCAAAAACGCTCATGCGACTTCCTTGGCTTGCTGCGATTGAAACACGTCATGCGCACGACCCAGCCGCCACATGCTGAACTTGGCCGCAGCGCTCTGACACTCCATCATGGCGCTGGCATAGGTTGGGGCGTGCTTGCCTCCTGCGCGGGCGTCGATGATCATCGCGGCCGCGCGAGACAATTCCGGGACGGCAAATAGCGAACGATCGACATGGGGCAAGACGTCCTCGATGACGCCAACAACCATGCTGACATCATCTTGGCGCGGCACAAGAACCTCGGCCAGATAGCAGACCGAAAAGGCCAGCGATTGCTCGGCCGCCCCATATCTGCCGTCAACGCTCATCCAAGCTGCGCCGCCAGATCACGCGTAGCAACGGGCGGCGCATCAATGGGTTCGGTCACCTGCACCGGCACGAAAACATAGTGCTTGCGCTTGAGGCTGGCCGTGCGTGTCTGGGCGTATTCTGCCGCTTTTTCTTGCGCGTCGCTGCCTTGAAACAGCATGACCGAATTGGCTGTATCGGTTTGCGAAAGAACCAGAACCACACCTTGGTCCACGTCAATCTGTGCGACGGGTTTACGGGATTTTTTATCAGACATGCTTTTACTCCTAGCCATAGATGTCTTTGCGATGGATGTCGGGCGGATCGCGGCGGCTGTGCCGCTGCACAATGGTCAGCAGATCGTCACCCAATATTTGCAGCGCGCGGGGATCGCGCCGTGCCATAGGGTACGCCTCCGAAAACCGGCGAGCGGCGCGCGATAGCTCGGCATCGTCTTCCAGCTCGGTGGCGACTTTCATGTTCATTGCATTTAGGTCGGCCTCATCGACCTCGCCGGACTTTGCCTGCATGGCGACGGCGAACATTTGCATGTGAATGGCAACGATTGGATCAGGCGTCATGAGCGCCACCAAAAGAAAGATGGGCACCAGCATGCGAAGCCCGAAGCTGGTGCCCAGTTGCCCTGCATCGACATCCCTTGGGACAGAGGCGGTTGCGCACCAACAGGTAAAAGGCGCAACGATGCAGGGGGGATATGACGGCCAGGGAGGATCATTCGGCCGCCAAGCGTTGGCGTTTGGCTTGATCGCGCACGGCCATAACTGCCGGCTCGATGATCTTGCGGCTTGACCCTTCGATCAACCACAACGCCTGAAACTCGCCTAGCTTGATCTTGCGGGCATGGCGCATGACGCGCCGCTGGATATACGCAGGCAGATCACCGGCCTCACGATACTTGGCTGCGCGCGACCAGGCGTAGGACGATTTGGGCTTGGAACCCACGATGCATTCGAATTCCGACCGTCCGCCGAAGATCTCAATGCACACATCAAGTGGTGTCAGGTAACAACTCATAACGCGAGATGTAGACCCAACAACAAAATGTGCGCAACACAAAATTTGCAAAAAACGCACGTTAATTTGAGGTTACTGGTTACTAGGTGTCACCGCATGGATGATAAGTGGTTTAAATTGCAGCAAAAGCGTGCTGGCGTGACGGCTGAAGATATCGCTGCCGAAATGGGTCGGGACAGATCGGTGGTTTCCAGAATTTACACCGGACAACAACCAATGTCGCTACAGTGGGCGCAAGCATTCTCAAAAGTCCTTCAACAGCCGCTACCAGAGATACTGCGGCGTGCTGGCGTCATGGAAAGTGAGGGCACCCCTAGCGTCCACCACGGGTTTTCGGAAGGTGACGCTTCCATCTTTCAGGGGCCGCTTGCTCAGTCTTCTCGCAACAACAGTGTTGCGGAGCTGCTTGGCGGCGGAAAGCCTGGCGTGGATGTTTGGAAGGTGGAAACTGACGCCTTGGTTCTTGATGGCTATCTCCCGGGTGACCTGTTGTTGGTAGATGCAAATCAAGCAGAGCGGTGTCGCGCCGGGGATGTCGTAATTGCTCAAAGATATCATACAACTACTGGCGCTGCGACAACGTTGCTACGGAAATTCGAACCGCCAGTCCTGCTTAGCTCTTCTGGAAGCCCAAACCATAGGCGTGTTCTGGTTGTTGACAACGACGTGGTGATGATACGCGGCAAGGTCATCGCCTCTTGGCGAGAAACATGATTTTAGGCAATACCCCAGAGGAAAAGAAGATCCACGAGCGCGTCTACCAGCGGTACTGGGGTATTGTCACGGGATGTATTTGGGTGCCCACCGGCATTGCAGCTATCGTGGCTGAATACACGATTGACCTTAAGGGAGGCGGCGGCCTGATCGGCGGCGTTCTTCTAGTTCCACTGATCGCTCTGCAAGTTTACCTGCCGGAAAAGATTGGGTTCTATATGGCATCGAGAGCGATACAAAGGCATCGCCGCGAGCGGTCGTAATCGCAAAAAATGCGTCAAACGCAAAATGTGCATTGACACCGACAAGTAACAACTCATAACTGTTGGGCAAATCAGTACGGAGTTTGCCCAATGTCCGCCTTACCGGCCATCGCACATGTCGCCAAAGCCAACGGCGGCGACATTTCTGACGAAACCCTTGCCTATATCGAAGACATTGCAACGGCATGGCAGAACGGCCGGCACCTTGATCCCGCATCACGCCATCTGATCAAGCTGACCTTGCCGCAGCTGATGCGCGAGCTGTACCAGCACCGCATGCATGCACGCGAGCTACTGGCCAGCGGCCCACAACAGCGATTGGCGGCGCAATGATGGGCGACAAGATCAAGATAGACGAAGGCACAGCCGCAACCGTCAAGCTGATGACGCCGGAAGAACTGCGCGGCTTTGAGTATGCCTGCGAACGGTTTGAGGCGTGGGGTTGCCAGATGATGGCGACAACGGAACGTCTGGCAAATGTACGCGAGACCGTGCCGATTGGCACGCACATGAAGGCCGCCGCAAAGCTTATGCGCGATGCGGCAAGCGCTCTGAAAAGCACCACAAGAGGCTGAGCGCGGAATAAGGGATCGTCGCGGGTACCTTCTCCACCCGCCCTTGCCACCACTCCCATTGCCCGGCCGACGATACGGGCAACTTAGAAAAGTCTGCAGGTCGCGCGTCAAGGCGGTGTGTGAAAACCCTTCCCTTGAGCCAATACTAGTGTGCCTTGCGCCCGGCCTGCAGACAGAAAGGTAAGAGCATGAAACAGGCACCCAACGGCTACACAGACCACGCAAGACGCGCCACTGATCTGGGTTTTAGCAGCTTGGAACATCTAATGACCGCTGTGGAAAACGCGGTGCCACGATACTTTCAGGAAGGCGGCAGCTGGACAATGGAACTGACGGTAGCGCTTCGTCACGTGTACCCCCCGGACGAAGATCGCAATAAGGTTGTCGGTGAAAGCTACATGTCCGCCAACCTGCCGGTGTTTTCATCCAACGGTGGCCAGTCATGAACTTGATCACCGCCGATACCGTGGCAAAAACCATTGGCTATGCATCGTCCGATGCGTTTCTGGCCAATCGCGGCCGGCTCGAAAAAGAGCTAAGTTTTCCACCGCCACTGCCGACGTGTCAGCGACCACTTAAATGGCGGGCCGAAGCTGTCACGGCTTGGTTCAACAGCCAGGGCGGCATGATTGAACAGGGCTTTGACGACCCGGCCAACGATACGTGGCTTATGCGCAAGGCGCGCACAGCATGAGTGGCCGCAAACCGATACGCGACAAGGTGCGCCGGCTACGGCAGCGCGAACGCGCAAGCGGCTGGCGCGTCTGGTGGGAACCCGAAGCAGCTGTTCGCGAACTTGGATTTGAGCCGGTCGAGCTGGACCCTGACAAGCCGACTTGGTCAAAGCGCCGCGCTGATGAACTGAACGACGAAGTCGAAGCAGCCCGCCAGGCCGGGACGCGGCCAGCGGTCAAAGCACCGCGCAGCGGCGAACGCACCATGCGCGCCTTGATCCATCTTTATCGGCAGTCACGCCACTACTTGGACCGGAAGCCGGCAACACAACGTGGTTACAAGACAAACCTCAACGTCATCGAAAACAAATGGGGCGACGACGCGGTTGCCAGCTTCACCAAACCAGTGATGGCGACATGGTACGAGGCGCTCTTGGACCAACACGGCATATCTTGGGCGAAGTCTTTGATGCTGATGACGTCACGGTTGTTTAGCTTCGCCGAAGATTTAGGATGGCGGCGCGAGGGATCGAACCCGGCCGGCAAGCTCAACCTCAAGTCAGCGCCACCACGCAATCGTTGGGCCAGCTGGCAAGAATTTCAGGCGCTGCTGCAGGCAGCTGACGATCTTGAACTGCCTCAGATTGCCGTTGGTGCGGGGCTTTTGACATTGAACGGGTGCCGGGTAACGGACAGCCGCTTGGCATTGCTTGACGATTTTAAGGTGCGCAAGGTTTCGGACTGGCAGGGCAGCGACGTCAATCGTCTGGTATGGTCCTACACCAGCTCCAAAAGGGGACGGAACATTGTCCAGGCGGTCAACCACCTGATAGCTGATCGGGTCGAGCGATTGATTAAACAGGCCACGGACGGCCAGCGCTACCTGATCTGCGATCCCACAACAGGCGATGCCTACACAATTGAAAGATACAATACCCTATGGCGGCAAGTGCGGGCCAAGGCAGCCGAACAGATGCCGTCATTACTCGATCCGGCTTTGCAGATGCGCGACCTGCGCCGCACCTTTGGCGTCTGGGCGCGGGCGGGCGGTAGCGACAAGGCCGACATTGGCGACGTCTTGGGCAACTCGGCCGCCGTCAACCCGCTGCTCGGCGAGACATACATGCCGGCAACATTCTACAGCGGCATGCGCGCGATCGACGCGATCACACCACCAAAGAAAGAAAGCAAGACATGATTGGTATGCCTCTATTTTCGGTGCGCAGCAGCTTTATGCGCGAGGTGAGGGCTGCAGCCGAAAGTGCGAAACGGCAAGCGACCGACCAAAAAAGAAAAAGCTGAAACTAAAATCTCAGAATGGAGTGGAAATAATGATTGAGCTTTCAACGACAATCACAGGCGGGCAGATTGCAACGGCGGTGGCCGACGACGCCGAAGAATTTGCCTACATGCTTTATGAGTTGGCGACCGAACATGCGGACGATATCAGTGAGGTAGGCGACTATCTCAGCGACACGCAGTCGGATGCGGTGGTTAAATACTTGAGGCTTTTGGCAGACAAGATTGATGAGACGACCATTGAATAACGATGCTTGACGCCAAATCGAACCCATCCAACTATCCGACTCGGACAGTTTCGGACGGTCGGACAGACGAAAATTTGGAAGTTGCAAGGGATTGAATTTTATGAAGAAATGGTGCCCCCACACGGACTTGAACCGCGGACCTACTGATTACAAATCAGTTGCTCTACCAGCTGAGCTATAGGGGCGCTGCCTTTCGGCTGCTCGCCTATACAAAGCGTTGCGCCACAGGGCAAGAGGGGCAAATCGAAAAAATCGGGAGGTTAGACTTTCCAGAAACAGAAGCCAAGCCAAAGCACCGCCAACCCCAGCGGTGCCCACAGCGGCGGCCCGATCAGCCCCAGCCAGACCAGGAAGATGTAGGCAGATCCCAGCAGCCCGATAAACAGCCGGTCGCCCCGCGTCGTCGTCAACCCAAGGATGCCGTCGCGCTCGTTTCCCCCGGGATGCCGCGCCTCCAGCACCGCCATCACGCCGATGAACCCGAAGACGAAAACAAAAAAGGCAAGCGTCGCCCGCGTCCACGCCATCCAGAAGCCCGAGAACATCGGCTCTGTCCACCACTTCGTCCAAGAGAACGACTCGGGTTGCTCCTGGCCGACATTTCCCCAACCCGCCTGCTGGGCATAGGCCAGTGCGGGCACCATCAGGACCAGATATATCAGCCGGCGCATCACACCCTCCCCAGGGCAAAGCCCTTGGCGATGTAGTTCCGCACGAAATAGATGACGATGGCGCCAGGTACGATGGTCAAAACGCCTGCTGCCGCCAATAGCCCCAATTCGTACCCCGCGCTCGATGCCGTTCGGGTCATGGTGGCCGCGATTGGCTTTGCCTCAACTGCTGTCAGGGTTTTGGCCAGCAGCAGCTCCACCCACGAGAACATGAAGCAGAAAAACGCTGCCACACCCACACCCGCCTTGATCGTGGGAATGAAGATCGTGGCGAAGAACCGGGGGAAGGAATAGCCATCGACATAGGCCGTCTCGTCCAGCTCTTTCGGGACGCCGGACATGAACCCTTCGAGGATCCAGACCGCAAGGGGGATGTTGAAGAGGCAATGCGCCAGTGCCACCGCAAGATGCGTGTCGAAAAGGCCGACCGCCGAATAAAGCTGAAAGAACGGTAGGGCGAACACGGCGGCGGGCGCCATCCGGTTCGTCAGCAGCCAGAAGAACAGGTGCTTGTCGCCCATGAACCGATACCGTGAAAACGCATAGGCGGCGGGCAGGGCGGCGGCGAGCGAGATGATCGTGTTGATCGAAACGTAGAGGATCGAATTGATATAACCCCAGTACCACGTCGGATCGGTAAAGATGGCGCGGTAATTGTCGAGCGTCCAAACCTGCGGGAACAGGCTGAATCCGCCAAGGATCTCGTTCGTGGTTTTGAACGACATCGCCACCAGCCAATAGATAGGCAGCATCAGGAAGAGGATGTAGATGATTGGGACCAGGCTGCGAGGTTTCATTGCTCATCCCTCGTCATCAAGGTGTAGAACAGCCACGACACCGCCAGCGTGATCGCAAAATAGATCAGGCTCATCGCAGCCGCCGGGCCCAGATCGAACTGGCCAAGCGCCACTTTCACGAGGTCGATGGACAGAAGCGTTGTCGAGTTACCCGGACCCCCGCCAGTCAAAACAAAGGGTTCCGTATAGATGTTAAAGCTGTCCATAAAGCGCAGGAGGATCGCGATGGTCAGCACGCGCTTCATCTTGGGCAGCTGGATATAGCGGAAGACGGCCCAGTTCGATGCGCCGTCGATGCGGGCGGCTTGATAATAAGCCTCAGGGATCGAAATCAGCCCCGCATAGGCCAGTAGCACGACCAGCGACGTCCAGTGCCAGACATCCATGACGATGACCGTGATCCAGGCGGCGACGGGGCTTTGCGTCATGTTGTAGTCAATGCCGAGCGTGTTGTTCAGGAAATACCCCAACAGGCCGATATCCGGCAGGGTAAAGATGTTCCACATCGCCCCCACCACGTTCCACGGGATCAAGAGCGGCAGCGCCATAAGGACAAGACAGACCGGCACCCAGAACCCTTTGCGTGGCATGGCCAGCGCGATGGCGACGCCCAGAGGCACCTCGATCAGCAGAATTGTGAAGGTAAAGAACAGCTGCCGGCCCAGGGCCGCGTGAAAGCGTTCAGAGCGCAGGATGTCCTCAAACCACCCTATCCCGTGCCAGAAGAACTGGTTGTTGCCGAAGGTTTCCTGCACCGAATAGTTGACCACGGTCATGAGCGGGACGAGGGCGTTAAAGGCCACTAGCAGAAGAACCGGAAGAACAAACAGCCAGCCGCGTTGGTTTTCGGTCTTCATGACGTGGCCCTTTCGGTTGCGATCCAGCCATCGGCATAGACCCGGGTCTGGCCTTGTTTGAAATCCAGATGCACGGCGCTGCCCGGTTCGGGGACCATGCCGTCAATAACGGCGTTGACGACCGTCTCACCCGCCATCGCTTCCACAACGACATGGCGGCCCACATCGGCGACCTTGCGGATTGTCGCGGGGATACCGGCGTTCGACAGGCGCACATGTTCGGGCCTGACCCCGATCTCGTAGCGCACGCCGTTGCCCGACACCCGGCCTTCGAGCGGGACAGGATGGCCCATGAAACGGGCGGTGCCGCCATCGACTTCGCAGGGCAGGATGTTCATGCCCGGTGAGCCGATGAAATGGCCGACAAACGTGTGTTGCGGCCGTTCGAACAGCTCGACCGGGGTTCCGATCTGGACGATCACGCCGTCCTGCATCACCACAACCTGATCGGCAAAGGTCAGTGCCTCAGTCTGGTCGTGGGTAACATAGATCATCGTGACGGCCGTTTCCTGATGCAGCTCTTTCAACTTCGACCGCAGCTTCCATTTCAGCTCGGGGTCGATCACTGTCAGCGGCTCGTCGAACATGATGACGTTGACGTCTTCCCGCACCAGGCCGCGGCCCATCGAGATCTTTTGCTTGTTGTCGGGTGTAAGATTGGCCGCCCGCGTGGTCAGGCGGTCGTCAAGCTCGAGCATCGCGGCAATCTCGCGCACGCGGGCATCGACGCGGCCGTCATCCACGCCGCGATTGCGCAGGGGGAAGGCCAAATTGTCATAGACGGTCATGGTGTCGTAGATGACCGGAAACTGAAAAACCTGCGCGATGTTGCGCTGATCCGGGGGCAGGGTGGTGACGTCCGCGCCGTCAAAAAGGATGCGACCCTCGCTCGGCATCAGCAGGCCGGAAATGATGTTGAGCAGCGTGGATTTTCCGCAGCCCGATGGCCCCAGCAGAGCATAGGCGCCGCCGTCGTTCCATTCGAGATCAATCTCTTTCAGTGCGTAATCATCCGCACCCTGCGGGTCAGGCAGATAGCTGTGGCGCAGATTTTCCAGCGTGATCCTAGCCATGCCCGACACCCCGCGCCGCCAAGGATCCGTCCGGGCCAAAGTAGTAGCATTGGCTTGGGATCATGTGAAATTCGTGCTCTTCGCCAACACGGTATGGATGCACTCCCGCCGACAGGCTGACCCAGGTGCGACCACCGACCACGAAATGGGCCACGCTTTCCGATCCGCTGAGCTCGGTGATCTGCACCTGGCCCGTAACGGGCACCGACACAGCCTCGGGTGGGGTCGGCGTGACATGGTGCGGGCGGATCGCGACGGTATAGCGACCATCGGCCAGCCCTGCGGCTTCGTCAAAGACGGTCCAGAGGAGATCGTCCCCGATCCGCATCTGATCGCCCTGTTTCTCGCATTCGGCCAGATTGATCGGCGGGTCGGAAAAGACCTGGGCCGCGGTCAGACTTTGGGGCATGCGATAGGTCTGCGGCGTCGGGCCGAACTGTGTGATCCGCCCTTCATGGACAAGCGCGGTATTGCCCCCCAAAAGCAGGGCCTCGGTCGGTTCCGACGTGGCATAAACCACAACTGTTCCGCGTCCGCTCAGCAGATCGGGAAGCTGTTCGCGCAGCTCTTCCCGCAGCTTGTAGTCGAGATTGGCAAGCGGTTCGTCCAGAAAGATCGCCTTTGATTCCTTAACGATAGCGCGGGCGAGCGCGGTGCGCTGCTGCTGACCGCCAGAGAGCTCCTGCGGGCGGCGGCCCAGCATCGGCCCCAATTGAAGGATGTTGGCAGCCTCTTCGACGCGGCCCTCGATTTCGGACCGGTCCATGCCCTTTACGCGCAGCGGAGAGGCGATGTTTTCAAAGACTGTCATGTGTGGGTAGTTGACGAAAAATTGGTGGACGAGGGCGATCTCCCGTTTTTGGGGCGACACGCCGGTGACGTTCTGCCTATCGGCCCAGACCTCGCCGCTTGTGGGGCGCTCAAGGCCCGCCATCAGCTTGATCAGGGTGCTCTTGCCGGCGTTCGTGGCCCCCAGAAGGATGTTAAAGCCACCGATATCCAGCTTTAGCGATGTTGGGTGAATGTGCGTCTCGGTTCCGACCGACTTCGTCACATCTCTTAGTTCAAGCGTCATGAAACCCCGCCGCCGGGCCATACCCTCCCGGCAATCGAAACCAACTGAAGTGGGGGCGCCCCGCAGGGCACCCCCGGTTGGCTTAGTTGTTGGCCCACCGTGCGACGAGTTCGTCGTAATTGACGGTCTCGCCCTGTGGTTTTTCGTTGGCCAGTTTCGCCTTGGGCGCGCCCGGCTGTGACAGCCAGTATTCGGCGTCACGCTCTTCGTTCAGACGTGGGCCGCAGCCGCCGTAGACGTTTGCGCCTTCGTCAGCGGACTGCATCCGGGCCATGACCTGATCCATCTCGCTGGCCAGACGGTCCATAGCTTCCTGCGGCGTGAACGCGCCGGAGTTCACGTCACCGATCTGCTGCCACCAGATCTGCGCCAACTTCGGATAATCCGGAACGTTGATGCCTGTCGGCGACCATGCCACGCGGTCAGGTGAGCGGTAGAACTCGACCAGCCCACCCAGTTTCGGCGCGCGTTCCGTGAACGACTCGTGCCGAACGGTGCTGTCACGGGTGAAAGTCAGACCCACATGGGACTTGCGCACATCCACGGTTTTCGACGTGACGAACTGGGCATAGAGCCATGCGGCCTTGGCCCGATCCTCTGGCGTGGATTTCAGGATCGTCCACGATCCCACATCCTGATAGCCAACCTTCTGGCCTTCGGTCCAATATGGGCCATGCGGGCTGGGCGCCATCCGCCAAAGGGGGGTACCCTCGGCATCTACGGTGTTGTTGCCCTCGGCCTGGCTCTTGACCATGTCCGCGGTAAAGGCGGTGTACCAGAAGATCTGCTGGGCCACGTTGCCTTGGCTGAGTGCAGGCAGCGACTGGTAGAAGTCATAGGACGCCGCACCCGGAGGCGCATAGTTCCGCAGCCATTCATCCCATTTGCGGATCGCATAAACCGCTGCCGGGCCGTTGGCCGCACCGCCGCGCGACACGCTGGCGCCGGTTGGGTTGCATGTGCCAGCCTCCATCCGGATGCCCCATTCGTCAACCGGGATACCGTTCGGCTCGCCCACGTCGCCGGCGCCGGCCATCGAAAGCCATGCGTCGGTCATCCGCCAACCAAGGTCAGGCGCGCGCTTGCCGTAATCCATGTGGCCATAAATTGTCGTGCCGTCGATTTCCTTGACGTCGTTGGTGAAGAATTCGGCGATGTCTTCGTAGGCCGACCAGTTGACCGGCACGCCCAGATCATAGCCGTACTTTTCCTTGAAAGCCGCCTGCAGGTCTTCGCGGTCGAACCAATCCTTGCGGAACCAGTAGAGATTGGCGAATTGCTGGTCGGGCAGCTGATAGAGCTTGCCGTCCGGACCGGTCGTGAATTGGATGCCCATAAAGTCATCCAGATCCAATGTCGGCGATGTGACATCCGCCCAAGGGCCTGCCATCATGTCGGACAGGGGATAGGCCAGTTGCAGGCGCGAATGGGTTCCGATCAGGTCAGAATCGTTGACATAAGCGTCATAAAGGTTCCGCTGGGTCTGCATTTGGGTCTGCACCGCCTGCACGACCTCGCCTTCACCCAGAATCTGGTGATTGACCTTGATGCCCGTGATGTCTTCGAACGCTTTGGTCAGCGTTTCTGATTCGTAGCCGTGGGTCGGAATACCCTCGGACAGAACGTTGACCTCCATGCCCGAAAATGGCTGAGCGGCATCAATAAACCACTGCATCTCGGCTTTTTGTTCGTCGCGGCTGAGTGTCGACGGTTGAAACTCGTCATCGATCCAACGCTCGGCTGCGGCCATATCGGCCCAAACACCGGGCGCGGACACCAGCAGAGCAAGCCCCGCTGTCGCGGAAAGCAGGTAACTACGCATTGTGATCCTCCCTATTGCAGC
The DNA here is from genome assembly GCA_039821425.1 of Pseudomonadota bacterium. Classification (GTDB taxonomy): domain Bacteria; phylum Pseudomonadota; class Alphaproteobacteria; order Rhodobacterales; family Rhodobacteraceae; genus Yoonia. Next base: position 25,472 of record JBCBOD010000002.1, on the reverse strand, counting down.
GGAAATAATTGTTGTCGCTGCACTTTTATGTTTCCGGGAAGATGATCCGCTGTCAACGGATCATCGACAATCGCTCAGGATTGATGCAGCTGCACCGCTTTTAAGCAGGGTGGATCTGGCGGTGTCTTGCTGGCCCGCCTGAGCGAATTCATGTTTCCGTTCAGGGAACTTGTTTACTATAGGAAACAAGAGCGCTATCTGAGATGGCAACAGCATCGGCCGCAGTTCGGACTAGACAGGGGGCTTCACATGAAAGATCTCACGCACCTGCCAAGCTACCAGGACATGCTGGATGCCCATGAACGCATCAAACCTTACATCCACCGCACACCCGTTCTGACATCCGACTATTTCAACGGCCTCAGCGGGGCGCAGCTGTTTTTCAAATGTGAGAATTTTCAGAAGGCCGGGGCCTTCAAGGTGCGCGGGGCGACGAATGCCGTCTTCGGACTGTCCGATGAGGTTGCAGCCAGGGGTGTCGCAACCCACTCATCGGGCAACCACGCACTGTCGCTCTCATACGCCGCCGGTCGGCGCGGCATCCCGTGTCATGTAGTGATGCCCCGCACCGCACCGCAGGCCAAAAAGGATGCGGTGCGTGGCTATGGTGGCATCATCAACGAATGCGAGCCATCGACGTCGTCGCGCGAAGAGGTGTTTGCCCGCGTCCATGCCGAAACAGGCGCCGATTTCGTGCATCCCTACAACGATCCGCGGGTCATTGCGGGGCAGGGGACCTGCTCAAAAGAGCTGGCGGAGCAAGTCGGGGGGCTGGACGCCGTCATCGCGCCGATTGGCGGCGGTGGTATGGTGTCGGGCACCTGTCTGACGCTTTCGACCCTCGCGCCTGAGGTCGCGATTTACGCTGCCGAACCGGAACAGGCCGACGATGCCTATCGCAGCTTCAAGGCGGGGCACATCATCGCCGATGACGCACCCCAGACGGTCGCGGATGGGCTGAAGGTGCCGCTCAAGGAAAACACCTGGCATTTCGTGTCGCACCACGTGACAGACATCTTAACCGCGTCTGAGGACGAGATCATCGACGCGATGAAGCTGACGTGGCAGCGCATGAAGATTATGATCGAGGCGAGCTGTGCGGTGCCACTCGCCGTTATTCTACAGAACCCCGACGTGTTCCGCGACAAGCGCGTGGGCGTCATTATCACCGGCGGCAATGTCGATCTCGACACGCTGCCATGGATCAAATGAACCGACAGACCAGAGGCTGAGGCATGAAGGATATCACCGATTTTGACGATTTCGAGGTGGGCTTTGACGTCCCAGCCGTGCCCGGCATGGATGAGGCCGACATCCAGACCCCCTGCCTTGTACTCGACCTCGATGCGCTGGAACGCAACATCACCAAGATGGGGGATTATGCCAAGGCCCATGGCATGCGCCACCGGGTCCATGGCAAGATGCACAAATCGGTCGATGTGGCAAAGCTGCAGGTCGAGCTGGGTGGCGCCTGCGGTGTCTGCTGCCAAAAGGTCAGCGAGGCCGAGGTGTTTGCCCGCGGCGGCATCAAGGATGTCCTGGTATCAAACCAGGTTCGCGATCCGGCCAAGATCGACAGGCTTGCCCGGATGCCCAAACTCGGCGCCCGCACGATCTGTTGCATCGATGACCCGTCCAACGTGGCCGATTTGTCGGCGGCGGCGCAGAAACACGGAACCGAGATCGAATGCCTGGTGGAAATCGATTGCGGGGCGGGGCGTTGCGGCGTGACAACGACGCCGGAGGTCGTTGCCATCGCCAAGGCCATCGATTCCGCCCCGGGTCTCAAGTTTGCCGGGCTGCAGGCCTATCAGGGTGCGATGCAGCACATGGACAGCTATGAAGACCGCAAGGCCAAGGTCGATATCGCCATCGCGATGGTGCGCGATGCGGTCGATGGCCTGAGGGTCGAAGGCCTTGAATGCGACATCGTCGGGGGCGGCGGGACCGGCTCCTATTACTTTGAAAGCAATTCGGGTGTTTACAACGAATTGCAATGTGGGTCCTACGCCTTCCTGGATGCCGATTATGGCCGCATTCTCGACAAGGACGGCAAGCGGATCGATCAGGGCGAATGGGAAAACGCGCTTTTTATCCTGACCAGTGTTATGAGCCATGCCAAGGCCGACAAGGCCATTGTCGATGCGGGGCTCAAGGCGCAGTCGGTCGACAGCGGCCTGCCGGTCATTCACGGGCGGACCGACGTGGAATACGTCAAATGCTCGGACGAGCACGGTGTCGTCGCTGACCCGGATGGCGTGCTGGCCATCAACGAAAAGCTGCGGCTGGTCCCGGGCCACTGCGACCCCACATGCAACGTTCACGATTGGTATGTCGGCGTGCGCGGCGGCAAGGTCGAAACGCTCTGGCCTGTCTCGGCCCGGGGGAAAGCATACTGAATGATTGTCGTACCTGAGGCTGCCGTGGCCGATCTGATCACGGCCGAGGCCAGCTTTGATGCGGTCGAGGCGGTCTTTGCTGCCATGGCCAAGGGCGAGGCACGGAACTTCCCCGTTATCCGTGAGGCGCTTGGGTATGTTGATGCGCTTTATGGTTTCAAGTCGGGCTTTGACCGAGCAGGGATGACGCTTGGCCTGAAATCGGGCGGCTATTGGCCGGGAAACGAGGCGCAGGGGCTGACCAACCATCAATCCTCGGTCTTTTTGTTTGATCCCGATACCGGGCGGCTGCAGGCGGTTGTCGGGGGCAATCTGCTGACGGCACTGCGGACGGCGTCGGCATCGGCGGTGTCGATCAAGCACCTCGCGCGGCCTGATGCCAAAGTGCTTGGCATCATCGGCGCCGGGCATCAGTCGGCCTTTCAGATGCGTGCCGCAGCGGCCACCGGCAGGTTCGAAAAGGTCGTCGCGTGGAACCGGACCTCGGACCGGCTGCAACGTCTTGCCGACGCAGCCAGCGACATCGGCCTGCCATTCGAGGCCGTCGATCTCGGGCAACTGGGGACAGCGGCCGATGTGATCATCTCGATCACGTCCAGCTTTTCACCCATCTTGAAAGATGCAGATGTGCGCCCCGGCACTCACATCGCCTGCATGGGCACCGATACCACCGGCAAGCAGGAGCTTGACCCGGCGATCCTTGCCCGCGCTATCGTCTTTACCGATGAAATTGCGCAATCCGTGACGCTGGGCGAGGCTCAGCACCTGGTCAGCGCGGGTCTGATCGCCGAGGGTGACATCATCAAGATCGGCGCTGTCATCAATGGCGATCATCCCGGTCGGCAGCGACCAGAGGAAGTCACTGTCTTCGACGGCACCGGCGTCGGTTTGCAGGATCTTGCCGTTGCCCGTGCCGTGGTGGATGCCGCCGTCGCCGCAGGGACGGCAATCGAGGTCGACTTCTAACCCAACCTCTGGTTCTCTGCTATCCTGGAGGTGGCGGATGGGCCCGTTGGCAACATTGAAAGTGGTGGAGTTCTCGGGGCTTGGGCCAGCGCCTTTGGCAGGGCAATTGCTTGCGGATCTCGGGGCTGAGGTTATCGCGATCGACCGTGCGTCCGTCGCGCGGGATCCAACCGATATTAACCGGCGCGGCAAGCGGTCGGTGGCGCTGAACCTCAAGACCGAAGCGGGGCGGCAGGCCGCGCTGCGCCTGATCGAAAAGGCGGACGTTCTGATCGAAGGCTTCCGGCCCGGCGTGATGGAAAAGCTGGGGCTTGGCCCAGGCGATTGCCCTGAAAGGCTGATTTATGCTCGGATGACAGGCTGGGGGCAGGAGGGGCCGCTGTCACAGACCGCTGGCCACGATATCTCTTATCTGGCCCTGACCGGCGCGCTGCACATGATGGGCTATGGCGACCGGCCACCACTGCCCCCCATCAACCTCGCTGCAGATTATGGCGGTGGATCGATGTTTTTGATCTTCGGCATTCTTTCGGCCCTGTTCGAACGGGGTGTCTCGGGCAAGGGACAGATTGTCGATGCCGCCATGGTTGACGGTGTTCCTGCGATGATGGGGCTTTTGCACAGCCTGATGGCAAAGGGTTACTGGACCGAGACGCGCGAGGCCAACCTGCTGGATGGCGGCGCGCCGTTCTATCGCTGTTATGAATGCGCCTGCGGTGGCTATCTGGCCGTCGGCGCGCTCGAACCGCAGTTCTTTGCCGAATTCGTGCGGATCGCGGGGCTGCCAGCTGAGGAGTGTGAGACACAAATGGATCGTGCCAAGTGGCCAGAAAAGCGCGCGCGTTACGCAGAACTCATCGGGTCCAAAACGCGTGATCAATGGGCGGCCTTGTTCGAGGGCAGCGACGCCTGTGTGGCACCCATCCTGACGACGGCAGAGGCGGCTGCTCACCCCCACAACATCGCCCGGACCCTCTTCGGGGGCGACGTTCTTCAGGCTGCCCCCGCGCCGCGCTTTTCGCGCAGCACACCCGCCTCATTTCCGGACATCCGCGAGGCCGGGGCCGACACCGAGGTGATCCTGACCGAACTGGGTTATGATGCCGGAGAGATTCAGACAATGCGCAAATCGGGTGTGCTGACATGAAGGCTGTAATCGCTGGCGGTGGCATCGGGGGTCTTGGGGCAGCCATATCGCTGGCCCTGAAAGACTGGGAGGTTTTGGTCCTCGAGCAGGCGCCGGAACTGACCGAGATAGGGGCGGGGCTGCAAATCTCTCCCAATGGCTGGAAGGTGCTCGACGCCATGGGGGTGACCCCGCTGATCGCGGACGCTCTCTTTGAGCCCGAGGCGATCGAAATGCGGGTCGGCAAAAGTGGCCGCACCATTTTCCGGTTGCCCATGCGGGCGGCGGCGCGGCACCGCTGGGGCGCGCCGTACATCCATATCCACCGGGCCGATCTGCATGAAGCCTTGGCCAAGCGCCTGCAGCAACTGCAGCCGGATGCGGTTCAAACGGCAAGCGAGGTCGAAGGTTACAGCCCCATTGGCGAGCAGGTCCGGGTGCGCCTTAAAGGTGGACGGACACGGGATGCCGATCTGCTGGTCGGGGCGGATGGGCTGCATTCGATCATCCGGCATCAGATGCTGGGTGCGGATGCGCCTCACTACACAGGCAACCTGGCATGGCGGGCCGTCGTACCGGCCGAGCGGCTGGGCATCGACGCGCCACCCCCCTCGGCCTGCATCTGGGTGGGCGAGGGCAAACACGCGGTCACAACGCGATTGCGGGGCGGGCATCTCGTGAATTTCGTTGGCATGGTCGAACAATCCGCGCCATCGGAGGAAGGCTGGCGGGTCGAAGGATCCCGCGATGATGCGCGACGCGATTTCGACGGCTGGCACCCCACGATCGGGATCATCCTCGACAAGGCGGATACGCTGCACCGCTGGGCGCTCTTTGATCGCGAGCCACTGCCTCAGTGGCATGACGGGCGCGTCGTGCTGCTGGGTGACGCCGCGCATCCCATGATGCCCTCGATGGCGCAAGGCGCGGTTCAGGCGCTCGAAGACGGCTGGATGCTGGGCGGGATGCTGGCCCGGTTCGGGACGCTGGCCGAGGGGCTGGCGGCCTTCTACGCCGCCCGTCTGCCGCGTACCGGACGGATCCAGCGGGTGTCAGCAGCGAATGCGCGGATGTTCCACCAGGCGTCATTCCTCGGCAAAACGCTGTTCTACGGACCGATGGCGATTGGGGCGCGTATTCTCCCCGGACTTATCCACAGACGGCAGGATTGGGTCTATGGCTATGACGCTGTTTCTGCAGTCGCATAGTGAATTCCGACTAAATTAGTCAGATACACTTGACGGCGCGCCCGATTTCGGTGATTGACTGTTTTAGTCAGATATTCACCGATGGAGCCATCTATGCGTCATTCAGGACTTCTCGGCCTCGCACTGAGCGTTGCGATCGCCGTGCCCGCTTTCGCCAACGGCGAGCTGAACCTCTATTCCTCGCGCCACTACGACACAGACGAACGGCTCTATTCCGACTTCACCGAGCAGACCGGCATCACGATCAACCGGATCGAAGCCAATGCCGACGAACTGATCGCCCGCATGATCGCCGAGGGCCGGAACTCGCCCGCGGACGTGCTGCTGACCGTTGACACCTCCCGGCTTGAACGGGCGAAGGATGCCGGTGTGCTGCAGGCAGTCGAAAGCGAAGTCCTCGAAAGCCGCATCCCCGCCTATTTGCAGGACAGCGACAATCACTGGTTCGGATTCTCCCAACGGGCCCGGATCATCTTCTACGACAAGGCCGAGGTGAGCGACCCGCCGCAAAGCTATCTGGACCTCGCAGACCCTGCCTACAAAGGGCTCGTCTGCCACCGCTCATCCACGAACGTTTATTCCCAGACGCTGCTGTCATCCATCATCGAAAACCACGGTGAAGAGGCCGCGGCCGATTGGGCGCGCGGCGTTGTCGAGAACTTTGCCCGTGATCCGCAAGGCGGTGACACCGACCAACTGCGCGGCCTTGTGTCGGGCGAATGCGACGTGTCGATCTCGAACACTTACTATTTCGCCCGTGCCCTGCGCCGCGACGTGGACGGGCTGTCGCAAGAGGCGCTGGACGGCATTGGCTGGGTCTTTCCGGCACAGAACGCCGAGGGCGCGCATATGAACCTATCAGGAGGCGGGGTTGCGGCGTTTTCACCCAATCGCGACAACGCGATCCGGTTCCTCGAATACCTCGCCGGCGATCAGGCGCAGCAGTATTTCTCGGCCGGCAATGATGAGTACCCGGCGGTGTCGGGCGTCGGGCTCAGCCCGTCGGTTGCGGCACTTGGCCTTTTCAAACCCGATGACGTGAACCTGTCGAGCGTGGCCCGGAATGTTGGCAAGGCGCAACAGATCTTTAACGACGTCGGCTGGGAGTGATCCCGCGACTTATCCACAACCTCTGGTGGCGGCGCGAATGTCCGCCACCGATCTCCGCGGCGCTCAGCTCAGGTATTCCTCGCGCAACTGGCGTCGCAGAACCTTGCCGGACAGGGTCATGGGCACCTCGCTGACAAAAAGCACCTTCTTGGGGATCTTGTAGTTCGTAAGGCTGCCGCGGCACGTTTCGACGACCGCGTCTTCAGTCAGCGTTTCATCGCCACGTACGACAAATGCCATCGGCACTTCGCCTGACCGGTCGTCCGGCACCCCGATCACGCCAACTTGCACCACCTCGGGCATGGCCGAAATTGCATCCTCGATCTCGTTCGGCGATACGTTGAAGCCGGAAACAAGGATCATATCCTTTTTGCGGTCGACGATCTGGACAAAGCCGTCCTCGTCCATCACCCCGATATCGCCGGAATAAAGCCAGCCGTCCTTGATGGTCTCGGCCGTGGCATCGGGCCGGTTGAGATAGCCCTTCATCATGGTCGGGCCGCGCAAAACGACCTCACCGGGCGTGTTAGGGGGCTGCGCGACACCCGCATCATCGACGATCCGCACCTCCATCCCCGGAACTGGTACGCCCACCGTGCCCAGACGGTTGTTGTCCGGCGGGTTCACCGTCAGCACGCCGCAGCATTCGGACATGCCGTAGCCCTCCTTGATGTCGAAGCCGGTCTGTTCTTCCCACTTGCGCGCCACGCCCACGTGCTGCGCTGCGCCACCCGATCCAAAAAAGCGGACATTTTCAAACAGCTTCCGGTCGAACCACGGCTCGGCCAGGAGCGCCGCATAAAGCGTATTGATCCCCGTCACCCATGTGATGCGATGCTTCGTGAGTGCTGCCTTCATGTTGGCGGGCGGGCGCGGGCTGGGGATCAGAACGCCATGACCACCATGCAAGAGGCCCGAGACAAAAAGCAGAACGAAGGCGGTGATGTGGTAGAGGGGCAGGGCGACCAACGCGGTCTCGCCATCCGGGCCCATTGCGCATTCCGCCATCAGCCGTCCCTGCTGCGCGTTCGAGATGATGCCCTGATGGTGCAGCATCGCGCCCTTGCTGCGGCCCGTGGTTCCGCTGGTATATTGATAAAGCGCCGTGTCTGTCGGTGACACATCGACGGTGTACGATCCGATGTCAGCCCCTGCCGCGGCGCGTCGGCCTTCGGCCAATGCCTGTTTCATCGAAACCGCCGGGGTCCGCATCGCGGGGACAACCTTTTTGACCCGCTTCATGATGAAATTGACAAAGGCTCGCTGCGGTGCGGGAAAGAATTCCAGAAGCGACAGGGTGACCACGTGCTCGACGGGTGTCTTGTCGATAACAGCATCCACCTTGTCGCCAAAGAGGTCGATGATCACCAGAACCTTGGCGGCGCTGTCGGTCAGCTGATGCTCCAGCTCGGGCACGGTGTATAGCGGGTTGACGAAGGTCGCGATGCACCCGGCCTTGAAAATCCCCAGGGCCGCGACGCCAAAGCTGTTGCAATTCGGGGTCATGACCGCGACCGCATCGCCCGTCTGCAAGCCCAGGACCTCGCGCAGATAGGCCGCGAAATGTTCGGCCTCGCGGTGCAGATCGGCATAGCTCACACTGCCCTGTATCCCGTTGGGCAAGACAGTGGTCATGGCCGGTTTGTCTCCGAACCGCTGGGCCGCCTGATCGATCAGCTGCGGCAATGTCCGGGCATCCATCGATGCCGGGTCAAAGGCCAAGGCGTTTTCGGAATAGTGCTTCTCCCACGGTCTTTGCATGCCGCGTTCCTCCCGTTGTTGGCGTGGCACCCGGTCTCAACTCTCCCGCGCGTTTTTACGTGTCCGGCGGTGTATCCTGGGTTGGGTTGCCCCTCTGGCGCTTTATAGCATCGCCCGTCCGTGTTGTCCGCATCGCTTTGAGGGGGTTGGCGCGGGCGCGGCCTCGACACTGAAAGATGAGCGAAGGATACGGTTCATTGAGGCAACAGGTTCGAACTCGTGTGCCCGGTGATCACCAGCGCAGCCGCATCAGGCAGCTTTGCCACGGGCGGCTGTTCCTTGTTTCGCAAAGGGGGTACAGCGTCAGGTGCCGAGAGGCGCAAGATCAAGGACGGGGCGGACATGACCACTCAACTCTTCGATTTGCCGGGGCGGTTCTGGCGCGGCAACCTGCACACCCATTCGAATGTCAGCGACGGGGTGCTCGACCCCGAAGAGGTCTGCCGCCGCTACAAGGCCGAAGGGTATGACTTTATTGCCCTGACGGATCATTTCGTTGGTATCTACGATTATCCCATCACCGATACGCAGCCCTTTCGCGACAATCGCTTCACCACAATTCTCGGGGCCGAGCTGCATTCGGGTGCGATGCAAAACGGAGAGCTGTGGCACATCCTCGCCGTCGGCCTACCACAGGATTTCGAACCGCCCCATGCGCCACATTTCCTGCCAGCTGAAGGACAGGAAAGCGGCGCGGAGGTGGCGCAGCGGGCGCGCGAGGCCGGAGCGTTCGTGGCCATTGCGCATCCCGAATGGTCGGGACTGACGACCGAGGATGCGCGCGGGATCAAGGCGGCTCATGCTGTCGAGGTCTATAACCATGGCTGCGCGGTTGGCTGCGACCGGGCGCATGGTTTCTACACCCTGGACCAGCTGCTGACTGAAGGCCGGCAGCTGACGCTCTGCGCCACCGACGACGCGCATTTTTCCGAACCCGATCACTTTGGCGGCTGGGTCATGGTCAAGGCTGAAGCCAATGAGCCCACGGCGCTGTTGGATGCCTTGAAAGGCGGGGCGTATTATTCGTCGACCGGTCCGGATTTTCGCGCCATCGAATGGTCCGACCGGTCCGTGACTGTGGAGTCGAGCGCCGTCTCAGCGGTGATCGTGCAGGGCGCCGGGTCGGCAGCCACGGCGGTGCACGGCACTTCGATGACGCGGACGACCGTCAACCTCGACCGGTTCGCTAATTCGCCATGGATGCGCGTGACCATCGTCGACAAGGCGGGCAAACGCGCTTGGCTCAACCCGTTCTGGCGCTAGGCGCGCCGGCGCGCACCATGCCGGGGGTCATCCCCGTCCAGCCCTGAAATGCCCGGTAAAATGAATTGGGGTCGCGATAGGCCAGCAGATAGCTGATCTCGTCCGTCGAAAGCTCGGTCGTCTCAAGGTAATGCAGCGCCATGCTGCGCCTTGTATCTTCGAGGATGGCCTGAAAGCTCTGGTCTTCGTCCTTGAGCCGTCTTTGCAGGCTGCGACGGCTCAGTCGCATGCGGTCCGCCGCCTCGCCGATGTCTGATGCGCCTGATGGCAGCATTTCGGCAAGCACCGCGTGCAGACGCGACGCCGTGCTTTGGCCAGCGCGCAGCATGTCAAGCTCGCGCCGAAAGGCCGGTTCCATGTTTGCCCACTGCGCCGGGTCACGCGACAGCAGAACGCGGTCTGCATCTTCGGGCGCGAGGGTGAGGGCGGCAGAGCCTTCGATGCGGATGGGGCAGCCCAAAAACATCTCGATCTGGGATCGCGCCGTGACGTCCTGCGGTAAAGTCGCATCGAGCGGTTTGACCGGATAGCCCGTACAGGTACGTATGGCTTCTATTAAGAAGACCAGCTCGGTTGCTGCGAAACTCGCGGGCAGGGGCACGCCGGGGGTGTTTGTCGTCTTGATGATACGCAGGCGGTCCTCGTCACGCGAAAGCATGAGGCTCAGCGGTCCGGTCAGGGGTTTGAAGAGCGCCAGCCGCTCCAGCCCGATGGCAACAGTGGGGCTGCAGGTGAAGGCAAAGAAGGCCGAATTGAACGGCCCCCTCGCGTAGGCCTGACCCAGAAACAGCGGAAAATCGGAGCGGTTCGCCTCTGCCTCGATGGCCAGCCATCCACGAAAGAACTCGTCGACGGTAACGCCGCGCCCCTCGTTTTCGAGAAAGTCTTCGGGCATGCCCATCCGCCGCATCACTGCGGTGGTTTCGATACCCAGCAGGCCGCAAAGCTGCTCGGTTGTACGGGCAATCTTGTATCGAATTGGTTTGTCAGACATGGACCAATAGTGCTGCGGCGGTGGCGCCAAATCCAGGGGTTTGGCGTGTTATGCAAGTCGATTGGCGCGTTTTGCAGCCGCTATGAACTGAATTGACCGTATTGCCCCTGGCTGAAGACCAGGCATTCGCCTGCGCGCGTCGCAACGCCCGTCACTTCACCCAGAATGATTGAATGGTCGCCCGCCGGGTGCCGCGTGTAGTGCTTGCAATCAAAGCGGGCCAGCGAGTCCGGCAGGATCGGGACACCGTTGGCGTCGCCGAACCACTCGAACGCCTCAAAGCCGTCGCCCCGCTGGGAAAAATTCATCGCCAGTGGCAATTGCTGAGCGGACAGCACGTGGATGGCAAAGAACGGGGCGGCTGAGAACACATCGTATCGGCGCGACGTCAGCGCGATCGACCACTGAACCAGAGGCGGATGCAGCGAAACCGATGAAAAAGAATTCGCGGTGAACCCCATCGGCCCATCAGGACCGGGCGCCGTCACCACGGTGATCCCGGTAGCAAATCGGCTCATCGCCTGACGAAAGGCGGGGCCTGTCAGGGGCGGGGTGGGTTCGGGAATGGGCCTGTCCTTCATCACATGCGCCTTTTGATAGCTTATCGCAGATGTAGGCGGGTGCGCAGGCTTATCTAGGGCGAAATTCATTTGATCTGATACACGGTACATCAGTTAACGCGTTGAAATCTTTGATTTCAGGCAGCGTTAACTGATTCAGGTTCATGAATTTCTGCCTTAAGGCTGCGGCAATCTTGCCTTGTGACCGGCGGCACGCGATGGTTCGGGTACGAGGGGGAGTGCCTGACATGACGCCGAAATCAACATTGTCCGTGATGGGTCGCGGGATGGCCTTTGCCGAAATGGGGGAAGGGCGGCCCATCGTCTTTCTGCATGGCAATCCGACGTCGTCGTATCTCTGGCGCGAGGTCATGCCGGAGCTTGCCAGGCTCGGGCGCTGTATCGCGCCCGATCTCATCGGGATGGGAGACAGCGAAAAGCTGCCCGATCCGGGCCCCGACACCTATACGTTCGAGCGCCACAGCCAATTCCTCGCCAGGTTCCTAGACGCGGCAGGGGTCACCAAGGACGCGGTGCTGGTGATCCACGACTGGGGTTCGGCCCTCGGTTTTGACTGGGCCTGCCGCAACGCCGACCGCGTCGCTGGCATCGCCTATATGGAGGGCATCGTCCGCCCGATCGCCGGTTGGGGCGAATTCAACAAGGCGGCGGTGCCGGTCTTTCAGGGCATGCGCAGTGCTGCCGGCGAAGAGATGGTGCTCGACAAGAACATCTTTATCGAGCGGATCCTGCCCGGTTCGATCCTGCGGGATCTCAAACCCGAGGAGATGGATGAATACCGGCGCCCCTTTCTCAAACGCGAAGACCGCTGGCCGACGCTCACCTGGCCCCGCCAGATCCCGGTGGCCGGAGAGCCGGCGGATGTGGTTGACCGCGTTGAGGCATATTCAGAGTGGATGGCCGCGAGCGATATGCCCAAGCTCTTCGTCAACGCCGAGCCGGGGGCGATCCTGACCGGCCCTGTCCGAGACTTTTGCCGGTCATGGAAGAACCAGCGCGAAGTCACCGTCGCGGGCAGCCATTTCATTCAGGAAGACAGCGGGCCGGAGATCGGGCGGGCCATCGCCGCGTGGATGCGCGACACCGGTCTCTGATCCGATGCCGCTCCTCGTCTCGGCTCAGCCGCGGACGGCGGTGATCACGCCACTCAGTGCTTCGGCGATGTCGTCGATGGCGCCCATAGCATCGACACGGCTGAGCGCGCCGCGATCGTCGTAATAGGCGATCAAGGGGGCCGTCTGGCCGTGGTACGCGGCCAACCGTTCGCTGACCGTCTCGGCCTTGTCATCGGTCCGGCGCTTCATCTCGGTGCCGCCGCATTTGTCGCAGACACCCGTGACGGTCGGTTGCTTGAAGCGGTCGTGATAGCCTTCGCCGCAGCCTGCGCAGGTATAGCGGCCCGAAATCCGGTCGACCATCGCGGCGTCATCCACATCAAGGCTGATGGCGGCGTCGATCTTCTGGCCAGTCTCTGCCAGCAGCTTATCCAGCGCCTCGGCCTGTACCGTGGTGCGTGGAAAGCCGTCGAGGATAACCCCTTTTGCCGTATCCGGTTCGGCCAGCCGGTCGCGCAGGATGTTGATGACGATATCGTCGCTTACAAGGCCCCCGGCCTTCATCACCGCATCGGCGGCCTGACCCGCAGGCGTGCCCGCAGCCACGGCGGCGCGCAGCAGATCGCCCGTCGACAACTGAACCAGCCCGAAACGGTCCTGCAGCATCCGTGCCTGCGTGCCTTTGCCCGCGCCGGGAGGCCCCAGCAGGATCAGGACTGCGGGGGCTGTCGGCGTCTTGCTTCCGTCCATGGCGCTATTCCCTGTTCATCCGGTTGTCGATGAGGTCGTCAACCACCGAAGGATCGGCGAGGGTCGATGTATCGCCGAGGGCGCCATAATCGTTTTCCGCGATCTTGCGCAGGATGCGGCGCATGATCTTGCCTGAACGGGTCTTGGGCAGGCCAGGGGCCCACTGGATAAGATCCGGCGACGCAATGGGGCCAATCTCGGTCCGTACCCAGGTCCGCAGCTCCTTGCGCAACTCTTCGGTTGGCTCGACATCGTTCATCAGGGTGACGTAGCAATAGATGCCTTGCCCCTTGATCTTGTGCGGATAGCCGACAACCGCGGCCTCGGCGACGCTGGCATGGGCGACGAGGGCGCTTTCGACCTCGGCGGTGCCCATCCGGTGACCCGAGACATTGATGACGTCATCGACGCGGCCGGTGATCCAGTAATCGCCTTCTTCGTCGCGGCGGCAGCCATCGCCGGTGAAATAATAGCCTTTATAATCGGCAAAATAGGTCTTTTCGAACCGTTCGTGATCACCCCAGACCGTACGCATCTGGCCGGGCCAACTGTCCTTGATGCAAAGCACGCCCTCAACGCCGTTGCCCTCGATCTCGGCACCGCTGGTCGGGTCCAGGACAACAGGTTCGACACCAAAGAACGGCTTTTGCGCGGCCCCCGGTTTTGTCGCATGGGCCCCGGGCAGGGGGGTCATCAAGTGGCCACCCGTTTCGGTCTGCCACCACGTGTCGACGATGGGGCATTTACCCTTGCCGACGACGTCATTGTACCAGTTCCACGCTTCGGGGTTGATGGGCTCACCCACGGTGCCGAGGATCTTGAGGCTGGAGAGGTCACATTTCTCGACGAACTCGTTGCCCTGACCCATGAGGGCGCGGATGGCTGTAGGTGCCGTGTAGAACTGCGCGACGTTGTGCTTTTCGCAGACCTGCCAGAACCGCGAGGCGTCGGGATAGGTCGGCACACCTTCGAACATCAGGGTCGTCGCGCCGTTGGCGAGGGGACCATAGACGATATAGCTGTGGCCGGTGACCCAGCCCACATCAGCCGTGCACCAATAGATGTCGCCATCGTGGTAGTCGAAGGTGATCTCATGGGTCATCGCTGCATAGACCAGATAGCCGCCAGTGGTGTGGACGACGCCCTTGGGCTGACCGGTGGAGCCAGAGGTGTAAAGGACGAACAGCGGATCTTCGGCGTTCATCTCTTCTGCAGGACAATCGGCATCGACCTTTTCGATCTCTTCGTGCAGCCAGAAATCAAGGCCGTCGCGAAACGCGATCTGGCCGCCGGTGCGACGCACGATCAGGCATTTCACCTCGTCGAAATCGTTCAGAAGGGCCTGGTTGACGTTGTCCTTCAGTTTTGTGACGCGGCCGCCGCGCGGCGCCTCGTCGGCTGTAATGACGAGCTTGGCGTCGCATCCGTTGACACGAGCACCAAGCGCGTCGGGGGAGAAACCCGCGAAAACGATGGAATGAATGGCGCCGATCCGCGTGCAGGCGAGCATGGCATAGGCCGCCTCGGGGATCATGGGCAGATAGAGTACGACACGGTCACCCCGGCAGATACCGAGGTTTTTCAGAACGTTGGCCATCTTGCAGACATTGGCGTGCAGTTCGGTGTAGGTGATGTGCTGGGCCGGCTCGTTCGGATCGTCCGGTTCCCAGATGATGGCGGTCTGATCGCCCCGTGTGGCCAAATGCCGGTCGATGCAGTTGGCTGACACGTTCAGGGTGCCGTCCTCGAACCATTTGATCGACACATTACCGAGATCGTAACTGACATCCTTGACCTTGGTATAGGGCTTGATCCAGTCGATGCGCTTGCCCTGTTCGCTCCAAAAGGCCTCGGGATCTGCGACCGAGGCCGCGTACATCTCTTGGTATTTCGCGGCGTCCACATGTGCATTGGCCGACAATTCGGCCGATGGCGGATAGGTGTGGGTCTGGACGGTGTCAGGCATCTGAGGCTCCTCCCTCTGGCCAATGGTCTTCGTGCGGAGGCCGGGGGCGTGCATGCGCCGCCGTCTTGGTCCTCCTCCCTCGGGCGCAATAATACCGCAGCTTGAAAAGAAAGGAATAAGGCGCGGGAATATAAGGGTTTCGTTGTAAAGGGTTTTCCTTGACCGCCGCACTTTTGTGAATTTTGGGCCCAATCCAGTAAATTACGCCGCGATTCCGCCCGTTTGAGTGTTAACGTCCGGGGACCGGCATGGCGCGCGCTTCGACCAAAGTCTGAGGGTTTGAATCCTGCGCTGAGGGCGCGGTGGTGTGACATTTTGTTTCGCGACGCATCCGGTTGGGCGTACGCGCGGGGCCAGCAGGGAATCACTTGTCCGGATGAGCCCGCGCCGGCGTGATGGTGCGATCCATGTGGTTGGGGTCATGATGAGAGGATTATGAGCTTGGCAAGAGGAGGCGTCGGGATGCCAAAGACGGCGGTGATTGGCGCGGCCCTGATCTGGGCCTTCTGGGTTGTCTGTTCCCATGCCTTCACACCGACCGAAGCCTATGATGTGCGGCGCGTTCATGGCTGGACAATCCTCGTCTCACCCGGCTTCGCCGATGATAAAGACGCCCGCGACGGCGCTTTGGCAGAACTGGACCGGCAGCTTGGCAACATTGCGGGCGCCGTGCCGGAACCGGCGCTCGGATACATCCGCGAGACGCGGATCTGGCTTGAGTACCGAGCCGACCGGCCACGTCGCGCTGTCTATCACCGGTCGGCCGGGTGGCTGGAAAAGAACGGTTACAACCCGGCCAAGGCCAAGGCGGTCGAGGTTGATCAGGGCATCGTCACCCGGCGACAGACAGCCCCATGGTCGATGATACATGAGCTGGCTCATGCCTATTACGACACGGTGCTCAGGCGGCAATCCGCAGCGCTTGATCAAGCCTATGCCGACGCGGTGGCGACGGGCCGGTATGCGGACGTGATGCGAAACTCGGGGCGGCGGCAGGAGGCCTATGCGATCCGCAACGTGTCGGAGTTCTTTGCCGAGCATTCGGAGGCCTACTTTGGAGAGAACGATTTTGAGCCCTTTGACCGGGAACAGCTGCAGGCGTTCGACCCGCAGGCATTCGCTGTGTTGGAGCGACTGTGGCGGCAGTGATCCGATGGCATCAACCTGATTGGCCGACCGGCATTTGCCTTGGCCCCAACATGACTTGGCAGCAGCGGCCGGCCACGCTAGCTTGGATAACAAGTGTGGGCCACGACCCGCGCGTCAAGGGAGAGACATCATGAATAAAATCACGCTGGGGGCCGTCAGCGGCGCCCTGACACTCGCCTTCGCGATGGAGGCAGCGGCGACCGAATGGAACGTGTCGGTCTGGGGCAAGCGCCGGGCTTTTACCGAGCATATCGAAAAGATCGCCGAGCTTGTCAGCGAAAAGACAAACGGCGAATTCACCATGAACGTCAGTTATGGCGGTCTGTCGAAGAACCGCGAAAACCTCGATGGCATCAGTATCGGCGCCTTCGAGATGGCGCAGTTCTGCGCGGGCTATCACCGCGACAAGAACCGGGTGATCACCGTACTCGAATTACCGTTCCTGGGTGTGTCGAACCTCGCCGAGGAAGTGGCGGTGTCGAATGCGGTCTACAGCCACCCCGCCGCCATCGAAGAGATGGCGCAGTGGAACGCCAAGTTGCTGATGACGTCACCTATGCCGCAGTACAACATCGTCGGCACCGGTGAGCCGCGCGATGATCTGGCGGACTTTGAAGGGATGCGTGTCCGGGCGACGGGCGGTCTTGGCAAGGCGTTCGAGGCCGTGGGGGGCGTGCCCACATCCGTGACCGCAACCGAGGCCTATCAGGCGATGGAATCAGGTGTGGTTGACACCGTGGCTTTTGCCCAGCACGCGCATCTCAGCTTCGGTACGATCAACCAGGCCGATTGGTGGACGGCAAACCTGAACCCCGGCACTGTGAATTGCCCGGTGGTTGTCAACATCGACGCCTATGAGAGCCTGAGCGACGAACACCGCGCGGCTCTCGACAGCTCGGTCGACGAGGCCATCGCGCATTATCTCGACAATTACGCCGAATTGCTGGCGCGCTGGGACGGCGTTCTGGCCGAGAAAGGCGTTCAGAAGGTCGAGATCAGCGATGACGTGATCGCCGAGTTCCGCACCAAGGCGGCCGATCCGATCCGCGACGCCTGGATCAAGGACATGGAGGCGCAGGGCCTGCCGGGTCAGGAGCTTTATGACCTCGTGGTATCGACGCTGGAACAGGCGCGGGCCAGCAACTAAGAACCCGGGCCGCGCCGCCGCATCGGGCCGGCGCGGCCCCACCATCAAGGGGCGGGTATGGCAACCTCATCGGCCGTGCTGGAGGATTCCAGCCTTCTCAGCCGTCTTGACCGGGCGCTTTTGCCCGTCGAGCGGGTCATGGCCCTGATCAGCGGTCTTGCGATCTTTTCGCTCATGTTCCTCGCAGCCTATTCGGTGACGGGGCGCAAGTTCTTCAACAGCCCGCTGCCCGGATATGTTGACTATATCGAGGCGGCGATGCCCCTGATCGCCATCATGGGTGTCTCTTTCGTCCAGCGCGACGGGACCCATATCCGGATGGACATCGTCGTTTCTGCGCTGAAGGGGCGGGCGCTGTGGCTGTTCGAGCTGATCTCGGTTCTCTTGATCCTGCTGCTGATGATCGCCCTTATATGGGGGGCTTGGTCGCATTTCGACCGCAGCTTTGATTGTGCCCGGCCCCTCTGCAGCCGGGACAGCTCGATCGATATCGGCCTGCCGACATGGCCGTCAAAACTGGTGGTGCCTGTCGCCTTTGGCGTGCTGTGCCTGCGTCTGATGCTGCAGGCCTGGGGCTATGGGCGGGCGCTGGTGCTGGGGCTTGAGAGCCCGGTTGCTGTGCCGCTGGTCCAAAGCGTCGCCGAGCAGGCCAAGGCCGAGGCCGAGCATCTGGCGGGGCACGACTGATGGAGCCCATCGAGATTGGTCTTTGGACGACCGCCGGAATGCTGCTCATGGTCGTCATGGGCATGCGCGTGGCCTTTGCTGCGGGTCTTGCCGGGTTCATCGGGCTTGTCTGGCTGCGGTGGAACCAGTTCGATTACGATTTCGAACGGCTTTGGAAGGCCATCGAGATCAGCGTCAAGATCGCGGGGCAGGTGCCCCATTCCAAGGTCAGCGCGCAGGCCCTGTCGCTGATTCCCACGTTCATCCTGATCGGATATCTGGCCTATTACGCCAATCTGACCAAGGCCCTGTTCGAAGCGGCCAAAAAGTGGATCGCCTGGGTGCCGGGCGGCCTGGCGGTCTCGACGGTCTTTGCAACCGCAGGGTTCGCCGCCGTCTCTGGAGCTTCGGTCGCGACAGCAGCGGTATTTGCGCGGATCGCGATCCCTGAGATGCTCAAGATCGGATACAACAAGCAATTCGCGGCCGGCGTGGTGGCGGCCGGGGGGACTTTGGCCTCGCTCATCCCGCCCTCAGCGATCCTCGTGATCTATGCGATTATCGTTGAGCAGGACGTGGGCAAGCTGCTGCTGGCCGGGTTCATTCCGGGGATGTTCTCGGCCCTGATCTATGGCGGGTTGATCATTGGGATCGCCACGATTTTCAAAACGGTCGGGCCACCCGTGGGTGGCTTTTCATGGAGCGAACGGTTCTGGTCGCTTTTGCCCGCACTGCCCATCGTGGCGGTTGTCGTGATCATCATCTTCTTTGTCTACAACCCCTTTGGCGAGGCCTGGGGTACGCCGACCGAGGGCGGGGCAGTGGGGGCGTTCATCGTCTTTTGCATGGCTCTGATCCGGGGCATGCGCTGGTCAGAGCTGAAGGACGCACTGATCGAGACGGCAAAGCTGACGGTGATGATCTTCACCATCATCTGGGGCGTGCTGATCTATGTGCGGTTTCTCGGCTTTGCCGAACTGCCCGCCGCCTTTGCCGACTGGATCACCTCGCTGACCGTTTCGCCGATGCTGATCCTCGTGTGCATCCTGCTGGCCTATGCGGTGCTGGGTATGTTCATGGACGCGATCGGTATGCTGCTCTTGACGCTGCCAGTGGTCTATCCGGCGGTGATGGCGCTCAATGGCGGCGAGTTCGTCAGCGCCGAGGACAGCACCTTCGGCATGTCGGGCCCGATGTGTGCGATCTGGTTCGGGATATTGGTGGTGAAGATGGCGGAGTTCTGTCTGATCACCCCGCCCATCGGGCTCAACTGTTTTGTTGTTGCCGGCGTGCGGGACGAGTTGACTGTGCAGGACGTGTTCCGGGGGGTGACGCCGTTTTTCCTCGCTGACGCGGTGACGATCGCGCTCTTGGTGGCGTTCCCGGCGATCGTTCTGTGGCTACCGTCGCTCGCTTGACCGACCTTGATCCGGCGGAGCGGGCCATGCGGCCCGCATTTCATGATTGATTTGGCGCGCCGCTGCGACCCCGTCCTAAGGCGGCGAACGTCATACGCACGTGGGTTGGTCTTGGTGCTCTCCGGCTCAAAAGCCGGCGGTCTGGACCAAACCGCGGGATCGCGCGCGATAAAAGTGGGCCATCCACGGCAAGGCTGATAAGCGTTGCCGAGCGACGGATCGCACAGAACAGCGGGACCGAGATCAAATGGACGCAACACTGACGATTGCCTTTCTAACGACCACTTTCTTGTTCGTACTGGCCCCCGGGCCCTCTGTCGCTTTTGCAACGGCGCAGGCGCTACGGCATGGAACGCGCGGAGCGTGTGTTACGGTGGCCGGGGACGCCCTCGGGACGGTTGTTCATATCACCATCGCTGCAAGCAGCCTGTCGGTTCTCATCGCTTTGTCGGACGTGGTGTTGCCACCGCTGCAGATCGCAGGCGGAGTTTTCATTCTCTATATGGCCTTTCAGTCCTTCCGCTCGTTTTGCAGAGGCGCGCCACCGCGCTTCAGGGCCGCAGACACCGCAACTTTCTGGGCCGGTTTTTTTGCCTGCGTGTCAAATCCCAAAGCCATCGTTTTCTTCGTAGCCCTGTTTCCGGCATTCATTTCGCCCGAACACAGCATCCTGTTGCAGAGCCTTGTTTACGGGGCGCTGTTTCTCATCTTGGATGCCATATCGATCCTCGCCTATGCCCTGTTCACGATGCATACGGTACAGCGGACCGCCTCGCGTTGGATCAATGCAGAGCTTCTGAGTGGTCTGGGGCTCTCTGGCGTCGGGGTTGCGATGATCGTGAAGGGATACAAGGCACTGCCGCAGAACTAGGCCGGTTTGGCCGGCTGCTCCGGCTCACCAAAACAGAACCGCATCAGGCCGAGCAGGATGCCCCGCCCAGCACGCAGAACTTGGCGCAGTGGGGGTGATTGAGGGCCACTGGTTTCTCGGCCTCGGCGAGGCTGACGCCCAGTTCGAATTGCGGATCATAGGGCAGGAGGGTACAGGCCACGACCGATGGGCGGGTCGCGCCTTTCCGTTTGACGACCATGCGCGAGCTTGAGCACATCACCGCTTCTGGCGATTTGTTGAGTATCCCCCAGCAGGCCGTCGTGATCTCTGGCACTTCAACCTGCGCATCCATTTCCGGGAAAAGGACGGTTTCACCCGGGTCGTCCGCATCGATGGCAAAGCCGTGGTGCGCGTAGAGGGCGGCAAAACCGGCGCGCGCCTGCGCTTCGTCCTCTTCCATGATGCTGCGGCCCGCGACGGCCATGCGGATACCATTGTCGCGCAGCCAGGTCATTCCTTCTATCGATCGGTCGAAGCTGCCAACGCCCCGTTCGGCATCGTGTAGAGCCGCAGAATGGTGATCGAGTGAGACACGCAGCGTTAACCGACCGCCAAACTCGTGACGCAAGGCAATCAGCCCGGCTTGCACCCGCGGCCGCATCATCGGCTGCATCGCGTTTGTCAGGATCAGAACCTCATAGCCACGCTGCAAGGCCGCACGGGCCATGTCGATCATTGCCGGGTTCATAAAGGGCTCGCCTCCGGTGAACCCGATCTCGGTCACGCCCCAGCGGCGGTCTTCGAGTTGGTCGAGATAGTCGACAACGTCGACAAAGCTCAGGTAGACCAGCCGGTCATTCGCGGGCGAGCTTTCGATGTAACAGTTCGTGCATTCGATGTTGCACAGCGTGCCGGTGTTGAACCACAGTGTCTGCGGGTTGGTCAGTGCCACTTTCGCCCGGTCTTCGCCTTTGGCCGTCTTGTCGGGATCGATGAACTTGCCCTGGTTGGCCGGTTGGGCGAGGTCTTTCATGAGGGCTCCGTCGGTCTTGGTCTTCGAGGTCAAACGCCTAGCGCGACCGGCTCTTGGTGAAAAGAGGGGGGCAAGGCGCTGACGCCATTGTGATAGCCGCGCCATCTGCTAATGGTAGCGCAAACGAAAGCCGGAAACCGGGGGCAATCATGGTATCGCGCGTCATTCCTGTCGAACCGTTCGATCTGGTCATTTTCGGGGGTACCGGCGATCTGGCCCGCCGCAAGATCCTGCCGGGGCTCTTCCGGCGCTATTGCGCGGGGCAGATGCCGGATCAGGCCCGCGTGATCGGTGCTGCCCGAAGCGAGATGGATGGCGACGGCTATCGGGCCTTCGTGGCCGAGGCGATCCGCGAGTTCGGCGGGGGCAGGTCCTGCGAAGACGGCACGCTCGACGATTTCCTTTCGCGGATGGATTACGTGCCCATCGACGCCAAAGGCGAGGGCGGCTGGAAGGAGCTTGCCGCCAAGATGCGGGACGGCATGGTACGCGCCTTTTACTTTTCCGTGGGGCCATCGCTGTTCGGCGATCTGGCCGAGCGGCTCAATACCCACGGACTGACTGACAAAGACAGCCGGATCGTCGTCGAAAAGCCCTTTGGCCGTGATCTGGAAACCGCGCGGCAGCTCAACCGTGATCTGGCCGCCTATTTCGACGAAAGCCAGATTTACCGGATCGACCACTACCTCGGCAAGGAAACGGTTCAGAACCTGATGGCCGTCCGCTTTGGCAACATGCTATTCGAGCCGCTGTGGAATTCGCAATACGTGGATCACATCCAGATCACTGTGGCCGAGACTGTCGGTGTTGGCGGTCGGGGCGAATATTACGACAGGGCGGGCGCCATGCGGGATATGGTGCAGAACCACCTGATGCAGCTCTTGTGCCTCATCGCGATGGAGCCGCCTTCGCGTTTTGAACCGGACGCCGTGCGTGACGAAAAGCTCAAGGTGATCCGCGCCCTCGACCCGGTTGAGCCGCATCATATCGTGCGCGGACAGTATGACGGAGGCGGGGATGAGCCCGGTTATCGCGAGGCCGCAGGTGACCCGCGCACCCGAACCGAAAGCTACGTGGCGCTCAAGGTCGGCGTGTCGAACTGGAGATGGGCCGGCACACCGTTCTACATGCGCACCGGCAAACAGCTGAGCGCCCGGATGAGCGAGATCGTCGTTGTCTTCAAAGAGCTCAATCATTCGATCTTTGGCGAGGGCGAAGATCATCGCAATGTTCTGAAAATCCGGCTGCAGCCGAATGAGGGCATCACCCTGAACGTGACGATCAAGGAACCGGGTCCGGGGGGCATGCGCCTGCTGGATGTGCCGCTCGACATGACCTTTGCCGAGGCTCTGGGGGATGAGGCGGGTGATCCGCCCGATGCTTATGAGCGGCTGATTATGGATGTGATCCGGGGCAACCAGACCCTGTTCATGCGGGGCGATGAGGTCGAGGCAGCCTGGGCCTGGACCGATCCGATCATCGCCGGGTGGGAGGCGCGGGGCGACGTGCCCAAGCCATACGACAGCGGTAGCGACGGGCCGGGCGATGCGGTACAACTGCTGGCGCGCGACCGGCGCGTCTGGAGGCAAGTGCGCCCATGAAGCTCATCGAATATCCCGACCGCGAAATGCTGGCCATCGACGTGGCCAACGTGATGGCGGGTGAACTGGAAAACTGTCTGTTGCGGCACGAATCGGCCTCGATGGCGGTGCCGGGCGGCACGACACCGGGGCCGATCTTTGACACGCTCTGCGCCGCCGATCTGGACTGGAGCGGCGTAAAGGTCATGCTGACCGACGAACGCTGGGTGCCCGAAGGGCATGAGCGGTCGAATGCGAGCCTTTTACGCAGCCGTCTGCTGACCGATCGGGCCGCCGCGGCGCAGTTCCTGCCATTCTATGTCGAAGGACAAAGGCCCGAAGACGCCGCCGGGCCGCTTTCGGATCAGTTGGCGTCGGAGATGCCAATCTCTCTTTTGCTGCTGGGCATGGGGACGGACATGCACACCGCATCGCTCTTTCCCGGCGCGGAGGGGCTGGAGGCCGGGCTGGACGAAGATGCCCCCATACTGGTGCCGATCCGGGCCGAGGGGCAGGAGCCGCGCATTTCGCTCTCGGCGGCCGCGCTCAACGGGGCGATGTCCAAACATCTTGTCATATTCGGCAGCGATAAGCGGGATGCGCTGATGCGCGCGCGTGAGTTGCCGCCCCAGAAGGCGCCAATCGCCGCCGTGCTCAGCGATCTGACGGTGCATTGGGCGGAGTGACAGCCATGTGGGACGGACTAAAGGCGCGCCATGCGGAAACGCGGGACAGGCGGATACTGGATCTGTTCGCTGACGGGCGGGCAGATGACTTTTCCTGTACGTTCGGCGACATGCGCTTCGACTATTCGAAGACGAATATCGATGCCGCGACGCGGGATGCGCTGCTGGCGCTGGCGGCGGATGTGCCTGCGCGGCGGGACGCGATGTTCAGCGGCGCCACGATCAACGAAACCGAAGGTCGCGCCGTGCTGCATACCGCTCTGCGCAATCTCGATGGCGGGCCGGTCATGGTCGATGAGCAGGATGTCATGCCCGGCGTGTTGGATACCCTCCAGCGGATGGAGGGCTATGCGCGGCAGGTTCGCGCTTCGGGCATCACCGATGTGATCAATATCGGTATCGGTGGCTCTGATCTGGGGCCAGCCATGGCAGTTCAGGCGCTGGCGCCTTATCACGACGGGCCGCGATGCCATTTCGTCTCGAACGTCGACGGGGCTCATATCGCTGACACGCTCCGCGGTCTCGATGCGAAAACGACGCTTGTGATCGTCGCGTCGAAGACCTTCACGACGATCGAAACGATGACCAATGCGCGGACCGCGCGGGCGTGGATGGCTGACCATGGCGGTGATCCGGGGGCGCAATTCGCGGCGCTGTCTTCGAACTTGGAAAAGACGGCGGATTTCGGGATACCGGCCGAGCGGGTTTTCGGCTTCGAAGACTGGGTTGGCGGCCGCTATTCGGTGTGGGGGCCGATTGGTCTGTCGCTGCTGATCGCCATCGGGCCCGAGGCGTTCCGCGCCGTCCTGCGGGGCGGGCAGGCGATGGACAACCATTTCAGGGCCGCGACCGGAGCCGAGAACATGCCGCTCATGCTGGCCCTTGTGGGCATCTGGCACAGGCAGGTCTGCGGTTACGCCTCCCGCGCGGTGCTGCCCTATGACCAGCGGCTGGGGCTATTGCCAGCGTATCTGCAGCAGCTCGAGATGGAGTCGAACGGCAAGCGTGTGACGATGGATGGGACCGCGCTCGATATAGAAAGCGGCCCCATCGTCTGGGGCGCGCCTGGCACGAACGGGCAGCACGCGTTTTATCAACTGATCCACCAGGGCACGAGTGTGATCCCCTGTGAATTCATGGTCGCAGCGCAAGGGCACGAAGCCGATCTGGGGCACCATCACGATCTGCTGGTGGCCAATTGCTTTGCCCAGTCCGAGGCGCTTTTGCGTGGCCGGACGCTGGACGAGGCGCGGGCCAACATCGAGGGCAAATTCGAAGGGGCCGAGCTGGATCGCCAGGCGGCGCATCGCGTGTTTCCCGGCAATCGGCCGTCGACCACGCTCATCTATCCACAGCTCGACCCTTATACGCTGGGCTGCATCATTGCGCTCTACGAGCACCGGGTTTTTGTCGAAGGAGTGATCCTTGGCATCAATTCCTTTGACCAATGGGGTGTCGAATTGGGTAAGGAACTGGCCACGGCACTCGGACCGGTGGTGACCGGCGAGGCTGGGGCTGAAGAGAAGGACGGCTCGACCCGCGCACTCGTCGACTATGTTCTGAAGCACCGCGACTGACCGCCCGCCCCCTTTCGCCTTCCTTAACCTCGGGGCCCTAGAACCCATCCCCGGTTAACCACCGCGCCCCTCAAGGCGCAAACCAAGGAAAACAGGTGTGAAGAGCGTGTCCATATGGGGGGCACGCCTTGTCAGACACCAGCGCTGGAGCCTCACAGCAGAGGCGATGATTGGGCCGGCATGAACCCCCCGGCACACCGCATTT
>JBCBOD010000061.1:0-22130 GCA_039821425.1 Pseudomonadota bacterium | reverse complement strand
TTCAAGCCCGAATGGGTAACGCTAGAAGGAGATCAGCCGTGACCAAACGCACTGCTGCCAAGTACAAAATTGACCGCCGGATGGGCGAAAACATCTGGGGTCGTCCCAAATCGCCCGTCAACCGTCGTGAATATGGCCCCGGCCAGCACGGTCAGCGCCGCAAAGGCAAGCTCAGCGACTTCGGTATTCAGCTGCGCGCCAAGCAGAAGCTGAAAGGCTACTATGGCGACCTGACCGAAAAGCAGTTCCGCCGCATCTATGCCGAAGCAGAGCGTGTGAAAGGCGACACCGGTGAAAACCTGATCGGTTTGCTGGAGCGTCGTCTGGACGCCGTCGTTTACCGCGCGAAGTTCGTGCCAACCATCTTTGCTGCACGCCAGTTCGTGAACCACGGCCACGTCACCGTAAACGGCACGAAGGTGAACATCCCGTCCTACCGCGTGAAGGAAGGTGATGTGATCGAGGTGCGCCAGAAGTC
Source organism: Pseudomonadota bacterium (assembly GCA_039821425.1). Lineage (GTDB taxonomy): Bacteria > Pseudomonadota > Alphaproteobacteria > Rhodobacterales > Rhodobacteraceae > Yoonia. The sequence goes on along the minus strand of JBCBOD010000061.1, from coordinate 21,652 downwards.
CAAGCAACTGGAAATCGTGCTGGTGGCAGCACAACTGCCTGAGCGCGATGTGCCAGACTATATGGAAGTTGATCATTCGAAGATGGCAGCGACGTTAACACGTACGCCAGGTCTGGGCGATGTGCCTTATCCGGTGACGATGGAACCAAACCTCGTGGTCGAATTCTACGCCAAGAACTGATGTCAGGCCGCGCCTGATAGCACCCCGGACACGATCCTGGGTCTTGCAAAGCCGCCCCAATCGGGCGGCTTTCGTCATTTCGGGTCGCCGACGTGACAGATTGAGCGCGCTTTGCGGGGCAGGCTGGTCCTATGACGCCCCTCGACTTCATCCATGGCCTCACATGGGATGCCCTGCCGCCCGCTGTGCAAAAACAGATTAAGCTGTGCCTCATGGATCTGATTGGGGTCGGTGTCGCCGGTCGGCAAACGGAACTGTCCCGGATCGCCCACGCCTATGTGCAGGCAGAACATCCGGGCCAAGTGCCTTTGCCCTTTGACGATGCGACGGCTTCGGCGACCGGCGCCGCACTTGCCTATGGCATGACGATTGACAGTATTGACGCCCACGATGGCTTCAATCCGGCCAAGGGTCATTTGGGGTGCCCGCTCTGGCCCGCTGTTTACGTCAACTGTGCCGGGCAAAGCGGAGAGGCGCTGCTGACGGCTCTCGCCATGGGCTACGAGTTTGGCGCGCGGTGCAGCATCGCCCAGCATGGCTCTGTCCCGGATTACCATACGTCGGGCAGTTGGGGTGCGGTGGCGGCAGCGGCAGCAAGCGCGCGTCTGATGGCGCTTTCGCCAGATCAGACCCGCCACGCGCTGGGCATCGCCGAATATCACGGGCCGCGCAGCCAGATGATGCGCGTAATAGACTATCCGACAATGTTGAAAGACGGGGCAGGCTGGGGCGCAATGTGCGGTGTGTCATCCGCGCGGATGGCGGCGATGGGCTTCACCGGTGCGCCGGCCATTCTAGTTGAAGAGCAGCCAGAGGTCTGGGCTGATCTGGGACAACGCTGGTACATCCTCGAGCAATACTTCAAACCCTATCCGATCTGCCGTTGGGCGCAGGCCCCGGTAGAGGCGGCCCTGGCGTTACGTGCCGCCCATGGGCTGACAGCCGAGGAGATCGACAGGATCACCATCACAACATTTCATGAGGCGATCCGCCTGGCCCATCCGACCCCAAAGACCACGGAAGAAGCGCAGTATTCCACTTCGTTTCCAGTGGCCGCCGCATTGGTGCATGGAAGACTTGAAGCCGGTCACATCATGCCGGACGCATTGCAGAACCCTGACGTACAGCGCCTGTCCCAAGCGATCACGATGGAAGAGGACCCACAGGCGAACGCCGCTTTCCCGCTCCGCCGCAAGGCCAAGGTCACCTTGCACCTGCGCAACGGACGAGACTTGCAAAGCGACTGGACCGAGCCGAAGTGGGAGCACACCGCGCCGCCGACTGAGGCGGAGCTGACCGCCAAATTTACCGCTTATGCGACCCCAGTAGTAGGTCCTGCACGGACCGAACAGATCATCGCGGTGAACACCGATCTTGAGACGCGCCCAGCGGCGGATTTGCTCGCGCTCATGGGTCCTGTCTGAACCGCAACCCGTCGCCCCGAAGTTTGGGTTGCTCTGCCCCCGTACCCCCCGATAGAACGGGCCGACCAAGAGGACAGACGGATCATGGCTGACGGCATTCAACCCCAACCCGGGATCATGGAAATCGCGCTTTACCAGGGCGGCGGTTCCGCGATTGCGGGGGTAAGCAATGTGCTGAAACTCTCGTCAAACGAGAACCCGCTGGGGCCGAGCCCGGCTGCGCAAAAGGCGGCGGCAGAGGCGACTGCGAACATGCATCTTTATCCGTCTACTGACCACGCAGCGTTGCGCATGGCCATCGCCGATGTTTGGGGCGTCGATGCGGATCGTGTGATCTGCGGCAACGGTTCTGGCGAGGTGCTGAAGATGCTGTCGGAAGCATACGCTGGCCCGGGCGATGAGGTCCTCTTCACCGAACACGGGTTTTCGATGTACCCGATCTATGCCCATTCCTGCGGGGCGACGCCGGTCGTTGTGCCCGAAAAGGATCGTGTGGTCGATGTGGATGCGATCCTCGCCGCATGCTCAGCGCGCTCCAAGATCGTCTTTATCGCGAACCCGGCAAACCCCACCGGCACGATGATCGGGCAGGGAGAGCTTGCACGACTGGCCGAAGGTTTGCCTGCGCAAACGCTGCTTGTGCTTGATGGTGCCTATGCGGAATTTGTGGAAGGCTATGATGCCGGTAAGGCCTTGGTGGATGCGCGCGACAACGTGTTCATGTCCCGCACGTTTTCCAAGATTTACGGGCTGGGCGGCATGCGCATCGGTTGGGGGTACGGCCCCAAGGCAGTCATCGACGTGCTGAACCGGATCAGGGGGCCGTTCAACCTCTCCGCAGTTGGACTGGCAGCGGCAGAGGCTGCGATGCGCGACACGGATTACACGGCATATTGCCGAACCGAAAACGCCCGCATGCGTGATTGGCTCGCCAATGCACTGGCCGAGGTTGGCGTGCCGTCAGACACCTCAACCGCGAACTTCATCCTCGCCCGTTTCGCGGACGAGGATGAGGCCAGCGCCTGTGATGAACATCTGCGCGAGGCTGGGATCATCGTGCGCAAAGTCGCGGGCTACGGCCTGCCAAACTGCCTGCGGATCACCGTGGGGGATGTGGATGGCTGCCGCCGTGTTGCCGCTGCGGTGGCTGAATTCAAAGGGGCCGCGTGATGGCTGTGCTTTATGACCGTGTTGCGCTGATTGGCCTTGGCCTGATCGCTTCTTCCATGTGTCACGCGATGCGGCGTGCTGGCCTCGCCCGTGAAATCGTGGGGTATGCGCGGTCACAAGAAACCCGGGACATCGCGCGCGAGATTGACCTTTGTGATGTCGTGACGGAAAGTGCTGCGGACGCGGCCAAAGGTGCGGATCTTGTGGTGCTCTGTGTGCCTGTTGGCGCGATGGAAGCGGTCGCGTGCGAGATTGCCCCCGTCCTGAAACTTGGTGCAACGGTGAGTGACGTCGGCTCGGTCAAGCGTGCGGTTGTTGACGCGGTTGGCCCACATGTTCCCGAAGGTGTCCACTTTATCCCTGCCCACCCGCTGGCCGGGACCGAGCATTCCGGGCCCCGCTCCGGTTTTGCGGAGCTTTTCGACAACCGCTACACGATCATCGTGCCGGTCGAAGGGTCCGATCAGGCGGCAGTTGACCGGCTTGATGATTATTGGCAGCAGCTTGGCGCGCTGACCGAAGTGATGGACCCGGATCACCATGATCTGGTCCTGGCCGTCACCAGCCACACGCCCCATTTGATCGCCTACACGATGGTTGGGGTTGCAGATGATCTGCGCCGGGTGACTGATAGCGAAGTCATCAAGTACTCAGCCGCCGGTTTCCGGGACTTTACCCGCATCGCGGCGTCTGATCCGGTGATGTGGCGCGACGTGTTCCTCAGCAACAAGGATGCCACGCTGGAAATTCTCGGGCGGTTTACCGAAGAGCTCTTCGCGCTGCAGCGCGCCATTCGGCAAGGTGACGGCGACCATCTGCATGATTACTTTACGCGCACCCGCGCGATCCGCCGGGGGATCATCGAGGCGGGACAGGACACCGACGCGCCAGATTTTGGCCGGGTCAAGGCGCGCAAGTGATGTGGCGCTGGGCGGCATTTTGTGCCGTCATGGCGCTGGCGAGTGCGGTCAATGCACAGACGCTTCAGCGGCCAGAGGCACGGCCTGAAAGTGCCACGCCTGTGGTGACAGAGCCATTTCACCCACAAGATGCCCCGGTTGTCATTCGCTTTGCGAACGATGAAACGCCGCGCCCCCTCGCGCGCGGGTCGGTCAGTGCGGCGCTCGCTGGGGCAGACGTGCGTCCGGTTCCGCGCCCATTTGAACGCCCTGATTTGACCTTTGGCGCGCAGACCCGGCCGTTGTTCCGTGCGGAACTGAACCTCTTTGCCTTCAGCCCCTTTGCGCCGATCCAGTCGCTGCGCCCCGCGTTGCGCCCGGCCTCGATAGAGACCGCGGCAGAGGAACGGCGGATCGCCCGTTTGCGTGGGCAAGTTTGCGGTGATCCGTCAATCCAAGGGAGCGAGATCGGGCGGATCGAAGGCCCCGGTGCCTGCGGGGTGGAAGGCGCCGTGCGCCTCCGGTCAGTGGCTGGCGTAACGCTCAGCCCGCGCGCGACGATTGACTGCCCCACAGCCCGCGCGCTGAAAACCTGGGTAGAACGCGGTGTGTTGCCTGCTGTTGGCGCCGAGGGGGGTGGCGTGTCATCCTTGCGTGTCGTATCGCATTACGCCTGCCGGACGCGCAACAACCAGCCGGGCGCGCGCCTGTCGGAACATGCTTATGGCCGTGCGATTGATATTGCCGGCATTCGTTTGCGCAACGGGACTGAAATGACCTTGCTGACGGATTGGGACAGTGCGGAAGATGGTGCGCAACTGCGCCAGATGTGGCGCGCGGCTTGCGGGCCGTTCGGTACGGTGCTGGGACCGGAATCAAACCGCTTTCACCGGGATCATTTTCATTTCGACACCGCGCGCTATCGCAGCGGGCCGTTCTGCCGCTAGCGCCGTCCGAGGCGCCCGAGCGGTGGCAGCATTGTACCGCGCACAATCGCGCTCAGCAGTTTAGGCCCGGGCGGCACCTGCGACAGCGGATAAAGCAGGCGATCGCGCAAGACGGGCAGCCAGCGACTGTCGGACTGGTATTGCGGCGTGAAAACCGCGCTCATGCCTTGATACACCATCACGTTCCAGCGCCGTGCGGCTGCGTATGCAGCAAGGGCCGCGTCGCCTTCTGCCACGTCAAAGGCAGCGGCGAGCGCCATCGCATCCAAAAGCGCCATATTGGCCCCTTGGCCCAATTGCGGGCTGGCGCGGTGGGCGGCGTCACCGATGTGGGCAAGGCCGGGTGACCAAGGTTTGCGCAGCGTGCCATGGCCATAGCGTGCCATTGTCATCTGATCCGGGTCCGTGATCTGGCGAATGAATGGCGCGAAATCGGGCCAAAGCCGAACAGCTTCATCCTGCCAGGCGGGCAGCCCCGCAGCCGCCCACTTGGCGTGGCCATCCTGCGGCATGGACCAGAAGATCGCAGCCTTTTGCATGGTGTCACCGGGCAAGGTTCCAATTGGCAGCACACCCATCATGCGATCAGCACGGCGATAGCATTGCCGCAATTCGTTCGCGGGAAGCGGGGTTGTTTCGGGCCAGTCTACCGTGCCCCAGATTGCACCATAAGGCAGGGGTTTCGAGATGAGCGGCGACAGCGGCGACTGCGCGCCTGCCGCATCAATGATCAGCTCAAACGGCCCATGTGTGCGACCATCCTGCGTTTCGACCATGCCGAAACGGGTGGCCGTCACTCGGCTTTCGGTGCGTAAAGTCACGTCGCGCTCTGACATGGCGCTAAACAGCGCATCAAAGAGACTGGCCCGGTGTATCGCGAGGCCTGTGTCGCCACGCCCATTGCGGTCATACCAGACATTCAGAACCGGGCGCCTATAGTCCGCCTCATGTCCGGCCATACGTGTGATCGCAGCGCCTTTGGCGCGCGCCGCTTCACCCGCGCCAATCGCGTCAAGAACGCGCTGTCCGACGGGCTGGATCACAAGGCCGGATCCGACGGGCTGTGGTGTCGTGAACTGATCAAGCAGTGTCACGCTATGTCCGCGATCTGTGAGCAACGCCGCCGCGGCAAGCCCACCCATGCCTGCCCCAACGATCCCGATTTTCAGGCGCTTTGTCATAGCGTCGTTTTGCGGTGCGGACACGGTGGCCGCAATGAGGTCAATTGACCGCATGCCTCAACGTCATCACACTATGGCCCGTTGGCCATGAAGCCCCTGCCGGAGAGATGTTATGGAAAGCCTTGCTGCCGATCTTGCCACAATGGTGCGCACGCCCCTGCACGACAGCCACATCACTTTGATGCGGCAGGTTGGTCGCGTCGAAAAACTTGGCGCAGGCACGACCTTGCAAAAAGCGGGTGATCCCTCTGATACGTTCTTCTACGTGATTGCGGGCGAAGTGGAGGCCGTCGACCCGCGCACCGGCGGCCGCTATGGCAATGCCACACTGGGGCCGACGCAATTCTTTGGCGAGATTAGTTTTCTGTCGGGCAGCAAGGCCATGATGGGCGCGCGCTGTGTGCAGGACAGTGAAATCCTGATCGTGGACCGCCCGGCGATGCTCGACCTGATGAACCGCGTGCCAGAGATGTCGGATATCGTGATCACGGTCATGTCGGCGCGGCGGCGGCGCCTGCTGGAAAGCGGCGAGGCGAGCCTGACGCTGATCGGGGCAGAGGTGGACCGCGATATCAGGCGGATCGCCGCGTTTGCCGGTCGTAACCGGATCCCTTTTCGCAGCCTTACACTGGGAGAGCACGAGGCAGAAGCTGTCGCCCATTCCTGCAATATCGGTGCCGCCAAACCTGCCGCTATCTTTGGCAAGCACCTTGTCGTCGATGACCCGACACCGGAAAAGATCGCCCGCATCCTAGGCCTTGATATGGCCGTGCAGGATGATCGTGTGTTTGACGTGCTGATCGTGGGGGGCGGTCCCGCCGGTGTCGCAGCAGGGGTGTACGCGGGTGCCGAGGGGCTGAAAGCGCTGGTTGTCGAAGACCTGACCATCGGCGGGCAGGCCGGCACCTCTAGCCGGATCGAGAACTACATGGGCTTTCCAACGGGGATTTCGGGGGCGGACCTCGTTTGGCGTGGGGAAGTGCAGGCGATGAAATTCGGAACGGAGTTTGCCGTGCCGCGCCGTGCGGCGGGCTTGGAGCTGCGCGAGGACGGTATCTTCTGCGTCACGCTTGATGATGGAACAGAAGTTTGCGCGCGCTCTGTGATCGTTGCGACAGGGGTGCAGTATCGGCGGCTGCCGCTGGATCGGCTGGAAGATTTTGAAGGTGCCGGTGTCTACTATGCCGCCACGGACATCGAGGCGCGCTACTGCCGCAACACCGAAGCGATTGTCGTGGGTGGCGGCAACTCTGCCGGGCAGGCGGCGATGTATCTGTCTCGGACGGCGGGGCATGTGCATGTGCTCGTGCGGGGCCCAAGCCTTGCAGCATCCATGTCCGACTACCTTTTATCACGGCTGGAAGCCGATCCGGCGATCACGATCCACTACAACACAGAGATGTCCTGTCTGCATGGGGAAAACCACCTGGAGCAGGTCACCATCCACCATAAGGACAAGGGTGCGGACCGTTTGATCGACGCGCGTGCGGCCTTCGTGATGGTGGGGGCCGCGCCGAACACGGGCTGGCTTTCAGGGATGATTGAACTCGACGAAAAGGGCTTTGTGCTGACAGGGCAGGACGTTGGCAAAACCTCACCTTTCGAGACATCGCACCCGGGCATTTTTGCGGTTGGCGATGTGCGGGCCGGGTCGGTCAAACGCGTGGCTTCGGCTGTTGGCGAAGGCTCTGTCGCGATCTCCAAGGTTTGGGAGTTCGTGCATGCGGATGCGTGATCCGGCGGTGCGCTGACGCGCAAGACATTCTGTCGGGTGCGTGCGGCGATGTCATGCTATTGCTGCAGTAGCAGCAAAGGCGGATGAGGCGGAGCCTCCAGCAGGCGTATTTTTGGCGAAATGATGAACAGGTGAGGCTTTACGCCCTTCGGGCTGCCGCCTATAAGCACGCCCATGTTGGGCAAGATGATCATCGACATTATCTGCCCGGCGGTTTGAGGCCTCCCTCAACCTGCCGGGACAAGGTGCCTGCGTGCGCGCACCGCCCCTCGTGATCTTTCCAAATTGACTGCCTGAAGGACGCCACAGATGAGCGCCGAGACCCCAGAATACAAACACACCCTGAACCTGCCCCGCACCGATTTCCCGATGCGCGCAGGCCTGCCCAAGCGCGAACCGGATTGGCTGGCGCGCTGGGAAAAGATCGGCGTGTATGACCGCTTGCGCGAAAAAGAGGGGCGCACGCCCTTCACGCTGCATGACGGCCCGCCCTATGCCAATGGCAACCTGCACATCGGACATGCGCTGAACAAGATCCTCAAGGATATGGTTGTCCGCTCTCAGCAGATGATGGGCAAGGATGCCCGCTACATCCCGGGCTGGGACTGCCACGGTCTGCCCATCGAATGGAAGATCGAAGAGGCTTATCGCGCCAAGGGGCAGGACAAGGACAGCATCGACGTTGTCGATTTCCGCCAGGAGTGTCGCCGTTTTGCTGAAGGCTGGGTTGGTATCCAGCGCGAGGAGTTCAAACGTCTGGGTATCACGGGCAACTGGGCCGATCCCTATTTGACGATGGATTTCCACGCCGAGCGCGTGATTGCCGAAGAATTCCAGAAATTCCTGATGAACGGCACGCTTTATCAGGGATCGAAGCCCGTGATGTGGTCACCGGTGGAGAAGACGGCGCTGGCCGAGGCGGAAGTGGAGTATCATGACCGCCAGACAGATGCGGTCTGGGTGCGGTTCCCTGTGGTTTCCCCAGCTGAGGCGTTCGTCGATCTGGATGAACCCACCGATTTCGAAGGTGAGCTTTTCGAGATCGCAACAGACCTGCGAAACGCCAAGGTTCTGATCTGGACGACGACCCCCTGGACAATCCCGCAGAACCGGGCTGTCTGCTTTGGCCCGGAAATCTCTTATGGCCTCTACGAGGTCATCGGACGGCCAGAGGAATGCTGGGCGACCATCGGCGAAAAGATCATCCTTGCGGATAAGTTGGCGGAAGAGGCGTTTGCCGCTGGTCGTTTGCAGGGCGATGAAATGATCCGTCGTCTGCGGGGCGTGAGCGCGGATGAGCTTTCTGCCCTGACGCTCGCCCACCCGTTGCGCGGGGTCGAGGGGGCCAACGGCGAATGGGATTTCAACGTACCGATGCTGCCCGGTGATCACGTGACCGATGATGCAGGCACAGGCTTCGTCCACACCGCACCCAGCCATGGTGACGATGACTATGCCATCGGGGTCAAGCATGGCCTGCCCATGACCTACAATATCCTTGATGACAGCAGCTATCGCGCGGACCTGCCGTTTTTCGCCGGTGAGGCAATCCTGAAACCAAATGGCAAGCCCGGAGGGGCGAACAAGGCGGTCATCGACAAGCTGGTGCAAGTTGGCGCGTTGCTGGCCCGTAAGCGCATCACGATCTCTGACGCGCATAGCTGGCGGTCGAAGGCGCCCGTCATCCGCCTGAACCGCCCCCAATGGTTCGCTGCCATCGACAAAGCCGTCGGTGACGGGCAGGACGCCTACGGCGCCACGATCCGCGAACGCGCATTGCGCTCCATCGACGAGTTGGTCACATGGACTCCGCAAACCGGCCGCAACCGTCTCTATTCGATGATCGAGGCGCGGCCCGATTGGGTGCTGTCGCGCCAGCGAGCCTGGGGTGTGCCTCTCACGTGTTTTGTGAAGAAGGGCGCGCAACCCTCTGATCCCGATTACCTTTTGCGGGATGAGGCCGTGAATGCGCGTATCTTGCAGGCGTTTGAAGAAGAGGGCGCTGATGCCTGGTACAAGGCCGGTGCAAAAGAGCGGTTCCTCGGCAATGAGGTGAACCACGAAGAGTATGATCAGGTCTTTGATATCCTCGACGTGTGGTTTGATAGCGGTTCCACCCACGCCTTTGTCCTGCGTGACCGCGAGGACGGGTCAGAAGACGGCATGGCCGATCTCTACCTCGAAGGCACTGACCAGCATCGCGGGTGGTTCCATTCGTCGATGCTGCAGGCTTGCGGCACCAAGGGGCATGCACCTTATCGTGGAGTGCTGACTCACGGTTTCACGTTGGATGAGAAGGGCATGAAGATGTCCAAATCCATCGGGAATACCGTCGCGCCGGAACAGGTCGTCCAGCAGTATGGGGCCGATATCCTTCGTCTTTGGGTGGCACAGTCGGACTATACCGCCGACCTGCGCATCGGGAACGAGATCCTGAAAGGGGTGGCTGACAGCTATCGCCGTTTGCGCAATACGCTGCGGTTCATGCTGGGCTCTTTGGCGGATTTCACCGAAGCCGACCGGACCGAACCGGCAGACATGCCGGAACTGGAACGCTGGGTTCTGCATCGCCTTTCTGAACTGGATCAGAAGGTGCGCGAAGGTTACGCCAAATATGACTTCCAGGGCGTGTTTCAGGCGATCTTTACCTTCGCCACGGTGGATCTGTCGGCCTTCTATTTCGACATCCGCAAGGATGCGCTTTACTGTGACGGCGATACGCTGCGCCGCCGCTCTGCCCGCACGGTGCTCGACATCCTGTTCCACCGGCTGACAAAGTGGCTCGCCCCCATGCTGACCTTCACGATGGAAGAGGTCTGGCTGGAGCGTTTCCCGGGCGACGACAGCTCTGTCCATCTGGAAGACTTCGCCGAAACGCCAGCCGACTGGCGGGACGAGGCACTTGCCGCGAAATGGAGTCGGATTCGGCGGGTTCGACGCGTCATCACCGGGGCATTGGAAGTCGAAAGGCAGGACAAGAAGATCGGTTCGTCATTGGAAGCAGGGATCAATCTTTCAATTTCTGACCCAGAGTTACTTGGGGCCGTTGCTAGCCTGTCCAACGAAGTGTTTGCTGACCTTTGTGTTGTTTCGTCTTTTACAGATAGTGCGATAGTGGACCTCACAGAGATGCGCAACATTGACGGGGTTCATCCCGCCGGTGCGTTCAAGCTAGACAGCGAGCCAGATGTTTCCGTTGTCGTCTATTTGGCCTCTGACCATGGAGCTAAATGCCAGCGCTGCTGGAAAATCCTGCCCGATGTCGGCACCCATACAAACCCCGGCGTCTGCGGGCGCTGCAACGACGCACTCTCGGACTAAGATGGACCGGGCCGTGATTGCCGACGCACTCATGGCCCGCGTCGCCCGTCTTTCCCCAGGCACAACTTTTTGTCCGTCCGAAATAGCACGCGCGTTGGCCACAGACTGGCGGCCGCTGATGCCCTTGGTGCGCGCGGTCGCGGCGGACATGCCCGAGATCGTAGCGACCCAGAAAGGTGCGGCGGTTGATCCGATGACGGCCAAGGGCCCGATCCGGCTGGGCCGGGCATGACGGTGGTGCCATCCCCTGTCGGCCCGCTTGGTGCGGATACCGACGGTCAGGCAATCACCCGGCTGATCTGGGGAAAGGCGGGGACGCTGGTCGACGGCCCTCTTGCTGCGCAATTCGCGGCAGAGCTGACAGCCTATTTCGACGGGTCGTTGCTGGCGTTCACTTTGCCGCTCGCGCCGGGTGGTTCGGCATTTCAGCAGGATTTCCACGCCGCCCTCTGTGCCATTCCCTATGGTGAGACCCGCACCTACGGCGATCTGGCGAAGGACCTGGGTGTCTCGGCCCAGGCCATCGGGCAAGCCTGTGGCGCCAACCCCATCGCGATCCTGATCCCCTGTCATAGGGTCTTGGGTGCGGGCAGCCTCGGCGGCTATTCCGGCGCGGGCGGGATCGAGGCGAAGGTGACGCTGCTTAGGCTGGAAGGGGCGGCGGGGCTGCTCATCTAGGCTGTCTTGTTCTGCGGGATGATCTGCTGCGCCACACCGGCGAAGACCAGGTAGACCGAGGTCACGATCAGCCCCCAATGCGCCCAGCTGTTGGGATAGAAATCGACCCATGCCGCCCAACCCGCAAAGAAAGTCCATGCAATCGCCATTGGCAAGGTCACGTTGCGCCAGCGCTCTGTCCGGACGGGATGCACGAATTTCAACGGCAGGAACATCGCCACGGCGAGGGCCGCAACAAGCGCCAGCGACACCCAGAAATTCGGCTGCAAGGCGAAGATTACCAGTACCAGCATGTTCCAGCATCCCGGAAAGCCGGAGAAGGAATTATCCTTTGTTTTCATGCGTGTGTCGGCGAAATACATGGCCGCGGTGAAGGTGATGATGATGATCGCAAACCACCCGGTCCACCCAGGCAACAGCCCCGATTTGAAGAGTGCATAGGCCGGTACGAAGACATAGGTCAGGTAGTCGATGATGAGGTCGAGGAGCACACCGTCAAAGGCGGGTGCGTTGGTCTTCACGTCATAGCGGCGCGCCAGCGGCCCATCGATCCCGTCCACGAAGAATGCAACCACTAGCCAGAGGAACATCAGGCTCCACTTTTCTTCCACTGCGGCCAGCATCGCCAGCATCGCAAAGACGGCACCTGTTGCTGTCAGCAAGTGCACAAATAAGGCTTTGTTTCGGAGTGTCATCAAAGTGTCATGCGCGAAATCTGCGGTGAGGGCAACCGCAACTCAGGCCTTCGGATGCGCCTTTTCGTAGACGGCCATCAGGTGGGCCGTGTCCACGGCCGTGTAGGCTTGCGTGGTCGAAAGGGAGGCATGCCCCAAAAGCTCTTGTATCGCGCGCAGATCGCCGCCGGCGGTCAGCAGATGCGTCGCGAAAGAGTGGCGCATCGCATGGGGCGTGGCCGTGGCGGGCAGGCCCAGTTGCAGGCGGGCCTGTTCCATCACTTTCTGGATGGCGCGGGGGGCCAATGGGCCACCACGAACCGCACGAAAGATCGGCGCATCCTCCGCCACGGGGTAGGGGCATTGCGCGATATACGTCCCAACCGCATCACGAGCAGCTCCGATCACCGGCACAATCCGCTCTTTCTCGCCTTTACCGGTAAGGCGGATCACCTCGCCCAAAGGCACATCCTTGCCGCGCAGGCTCAACGCTTCGGAGATCCGTAAACCGCAACCGTAGAGCAGCGTGACAACCGCGACATCACGGGCGGCGACCCAGGTCTCTCGTGCTTGCAACTCCACGGTTTCGATCATTGCTGATGCCCCGTCAGGCGACAGGGGGCGCGGCAACTTGCGTTGAAACTTTGGTGCGCGGGTGGCGAGCACGGCCGTGGGCTCAAACCCTTCGCGTTCCGCCAGCCAGCGGTAGAACGATTTCACAGCAGACAGGCTACGGGCGAGCGTGCGTGCACCGACGCCGCGCCCCCGTTCATGTGCCATCCAAGCCCGCATGTCGCGGACCGTGACGCGAGCGATGGGGCCAAGGCCTTGCGTCGCGCCATTGTGCCGCGTCATGAAGGCCAGAAAGCCGAGCAAATCCGCCCGGTAGGCTTTGATCGTATTCTCGGCTGCCCCCGACAACGCACGCTCATGGTCCAGCCATGAACTCAGCGCGTCTGTCAGGGCAGGGGAAATCATCAGGCCAGCCAGCGGCGCACGACCCGTTCGAAAACGCCACCGAAGAAGGTCAGCAGGTCCGTGCCCTGCTGCGGGGTGAAAAGATGCGGGTCTTCGCTGCCCATCACCAGCATCGCAGGCATCTTGCCGTGTCCAAGGTCAACCTTCAGGCACGCCTCTGACTGGATGTATTGTGCACGCTGGCCGTAGAGGCTGCCGCCGACTTTCTGATAGGGGCGCAATGTCACCGTGCGGGCGGGCATGTTGCGGCCCAGGGTGATGTAGCCTTCGACATAGTTCTCGGGCATCACCGCGATGACACCACCGTCACTGTTCACAGACTCCGGGTCTGCCGTTTCCAGCACAAGGCACATGGCATCGACACGCAGGATATCAGCGACTTCGCCCGTCAGGCCCCTCAGAAACTCTGCAAAGCTCGCTGCGTCCATCATGCGCAGGATCGCGCGGTGCACCTGATTGGTGCCTGCCAGATTGTCATAGGCGGCTGCGACGACATTGCGATGGGTGTCCTCCAACCGGTCGAGCCGGGCCGAAAGCCTGTCCATCGCGACAGAGCGCAGGTCAACGACATTGCCGCCCGGCCCGCTGTCGTTGGCGCCGACAAGGGCGCGCATCACGTCGTGGTCTTCCAATAGGACATCAGGGTTTGCGATGATCTTCGCGCGAAGATCATCGGCCATAAGTGTTTCTGTCATCTGCCTGCTCTGCGTTTGTTTTTTGACACGCTAGCAGAGCATGTGCGGGATGGCCGCAAAAATTTGCAAGAAAGACACAGCGGGGTGGCTTTTTCGCCGCACCCCATCACCCCCACAAAAAACGCGGCGCCGCCTGAAAGCGTGCGCCGCGTTGTATCATGTAAGGTGGATCCCGATCCACCCTGTCCCGAGGTCAGAGGATCTTGATCGCGGCCTTTTCGGCATCAGCGAGGAATGCGGCCAGCCCCTTGTCTGTCAGCACGTGGTTGGCCATCGCCTTGATCACGGCAGGTGGGGCCGTGGCGACATCCGCGCCAATCTTGGCCGCTTCGCTCATGTGATTGGCCGAACGGATCGAGGCGGCGAGGATCTGTGTCTCAAACCCGTAGTTGTCGTAGATTGTGCGGATATCCTCGATCAGGTCCATGCCGTCGAGGTTGAGGTCATCCAGGCGCCCGATGAAGGGGCTGATGAAGGTCGCACCGGCCTTGGCGGCCAGCAGCGCCTGATTGGCAGAGAAGCATAGGGTCACGTTCACCATCGTACCGGCGTCCGTCAGGGTCTTGCAGGTCTTCAGACCGGCCCAGGTGAGCGGCACTTTCACCGCGATGTTGTCGGCGATCTTGGCCAGTTTCTGGCCCTCTTCCAGCATCGCGTCAGCCTCTGTCGCGACGACCTCGGCCGAAACAGGCCCGTCGACGATGTCACAGATCTCTTTCGTGACCTCCAGAATGTCGCGGCCCGATTTTGCGATCAAGGAGGGGTTGGTCGTGACCCCATCCACCATGCCGAGGTCGTTGAGTTCCTTGATCTGGTCGATCTCTGCCGTGTCCACGAAAAACTTCATCTCTTCACTCCGGTCTTGGGTTGGTGTTTGTTGTGGCAGCGTGTACCTGATCAGCCGGTCGGCGAAAACCCAATAAGGCGGATATGTCCCAAAGCTTCTTTCATGAAGGCGATCTGGTGGGTGTGCTGACCACCCAACCGCTTGATCGGGTGCTGGACTACAAGGCGCCCGAAGGCGGCTGTTTTCTGGGCGCGTTCGTGGAGGTGCCGCTTGGCCCCCGCAAGGTCTTGGGCGTTGTCTGGGCGCCGGGGCGGGGTGACTATGATCTTGCGAAAATCCGGTCGGTCATCCGTGTGCTGGACGTGTCCCCGATGCGCGATGAGATGCATCAGTTCCTCAACCGCGCCGCCGAATACACGCTGACCCCGCTGTCCGCGATGCTGCGGCTCGCCACCCGCGCGCCGGGGCTGGGTGATGCGCAGTCGATGCGCAAGGTCTACCGGCTGGGCAGTGGCGAACCGGACCGCAAGACCGACGCGCGCGAGAAGGTGCTGGCTGTTCTGCGCGATTATGGCGGGCTGTCTTTTACGCTGGGGGAGTTGGCCGAAATGGCCGGCGTTGGCACCTCTGTCGTCAAGGGCCTCGTCAAGCAAGGCGTTGTGGCAGAGGAAGAAGCCCCGCGCGACACGCCCTATCCGCAGCTTGATCCTGATTATGGTGGCAAAGAGCTGAGCGCGGATCAGGCGGCAGGGGCAGAGGCGCTGCGCGCTGCCATCCGCACTGATACCTATGGCACGACACTGCTGAAAGGCGTCACAGGGTCCGGCAAGACAGAAGTCTATCTGGAGGCTGTGGCGGAAGCCTTACGCATGGGCCGTCAGGCGCTGGTTCTGCTGCCAGAAATCGCGCTGTCGGGGGAATTCATCACGCGGGTCGAAGGCCGGTTCGGGATGAAGCCTGCCGAATGGCATTCCGGCGTGACGATGACCGAGCGTCGCCGTTGTTGGCGCATGGTCGGGCAGGGGGATGCGCAGCTGGTTGTCGGCGCGCGGTCGGCCCTGTTTCTGCCTTTCCAGAACCTCGGACTGATCGTCGTCGATGAAGAGCATGACACTTCTTACAAGCAAGAAGACGGTGTGCTCTACAACGCCCGTGACATGGCTGTACTGCGTGCAGCGATCAATGGGGCGCAGGTCGTGCTCGCCTCAGCCACGCCATCCCTGGAAAGCTGGGCGAATGTGGAGGCGGGGAAGTACCAGCGCCTTGAACTGACCAGCCGGTTCGGGGCCGCCGTGATGCCCAAGATGGCCGCGATTGATATGCGGGCGGAGGATGTGCCGGGGGGCAAATGGGTCTCGCCCACGCTGCGGCAGGCGATCCAGACGCGGCTCGACAAAGGAGAGCAATCACTCATCTTCCTCAATCGCCGTGGCTATGCGCCGATCACGCTTTGCCGGGCCTGCGGGCATCAGATCGGCTGCGATCATTGCGACGCGCGTATGGTCGAACACCGCTTCATGAAACGGCTGATGTGCCATCAGTGCGGTGAGACGAAGCCGATGCCAACCGTTTGCCCCAATTGCGAGGCTGAGGACCGGTTGAGCGCGGTTGGCCCCGGTGTGGAACGGATGGGCGAGGAAGTGGCGGCGCTGTTTCCCGACGCCCGCATCGCTGTGCTGTCATCCGACCTCTACGGCTCTGCCCGCGCGATGAAGGCGCATATAGAAGAAATTGCGACAGGTGGCACCGATATCATCATCGGCACGCAATTGGTGGCGAAGGGGCACAACTTTCCGCTGCTGACGCTCGTGGGTGTGATTGATGCCGACCTCGGGCTGCAAGGGTCAGACCTGCGCGCGGCGGAACGGACGTTTCAACTGATGCGTCAGGTTGCTGGCCGGGCTGGGCGGGCGGAGACCCCGGGGGAGGCGCTTTTGCAAACCTATCAGCCCGAACACGCCGTGATCCGGGCGATCCTGGCAAGTGACGAGGAAGGGTTCTGGGCGGCAGAAGCAGCAGAGCGGAAGGCGGCGGGCGTGCCCCCCTATGGCCGGATGGCTGGGATTATCCTCTCCAGCACGGATGTCGCCGAAGTCTTCGATCTTGGCACCGATATGGCGCGCCGCGACGAACCTTTGCGGAGGATCGGCGCGCAGGTCTTTGGCCCAGCACCGGCCCCTATCGCGCGGGTGCGCGGACGACACCGGGTTCGGTTGTTGGTGAAAGCGGATAAGGCCGCGCCATTGCAGCAGGCTCTGGCGCAATGGGCGGGGCAGTTCAATTTGTCGGGCAACCTGCGCATGGCGATCGATATCGATCCGCAGAGCTTTTACTAGCAAACATCAGTCTGGTTGAGGTGCCGAAGCCTCCGGCGGGAGTGTTTTTGGCAAGATGACGATCTAATCGCGATTTGGGTCGGCGTGTTCGCCCATCTCTTCGCGCCAGTGGCGGCGGCAAAGTGAGACATAGCGCTCGTTCCCGCCCACCACGATCTGATCGCCCGTCGCCATGACAATGCCCTTATCATCGGTGCGCACCACCATCGTGGCCTTTTTCCCGCAATGGCAGATCGTGCGGACCTCACGCATTTCATCTGCCAGCGCCAAAAGGGACGCAGAAGCAGGAAACAGTCGCCCGCGGAAATCGACGCGCAAGCCGTAAGCCATAACAGGTACGCTAAGGTCATCAACCGCACGGGCCAATTGCCAGACATGATCGGCAGTCATGAAATGCGCCTCATCCACGAAGACACAGGCGCAGGACCCTGCGTTCAGGCGCTTTGCAATCATGTCAAAGAGATCGTCGTCCGCCCCAAAAGTGTCCGCTTCTGCACTGATCCCGATGCGGCTGCCAATCCGTCCGACACCTGCCCGATCATCAAAGCGGGCAATCATCAAATAGGTTTCCATCCCCCGCTCAATATAGTTGTGCGAGGCTTGCAGCAGCACGGTCGATTTGCCGGCGTTCATGGTGGAGTAATTGAAATAAAGCTTGGCCATGGCCGCGTGGTAGCGCCGCCACCCTGCCATTTGCAAGACAGGCCTCAAAAAAGGTCGGATCGCGATCCTGAAACGCACCCCGGGGTGCCACACTCGTCACTTCCCCAATACCCGGGGCATGATTTGATATGACATGCGCGGCATTCCGTTTAAATGGGAAGGAACGGGCGAAATTCCCCTCTTGGGGTGACGCGCCACTGGATAAAGATGGCCGGGATGACAGCAGAAGACACTTACCTGAAAAGACACACCGAGGCTTTGGTCAAGGACGTGGGCATCGTTGCTGCCGCTGAGGTGACCGGCAAATCCAAAGCCACACTTGGCCGTTACTATTCCGATAGCGCTGAACATGCAGACCGCTTTATGCCGATTGATGCAGTTGCACGGCTCGAGGCCGTTGCAGGCTTTCCTCATGTCACCGGTGCGCTGGCCGACTTGCGTGGTGTTGTCCTCTCGCATGATCCAGCGCGCAAAAACAGCGAGGGTGAGATCAACAGCGATGTTATCAAGCTGAGCCAGCGTTTTGCCTTGCTGATGGCCGAGTATAATCAGGCGATTGCCGATGGTGTGATCACCGTGAATGAGGCCAAGCGCATGCTGCGCGAAACGACGGCGCTACAGAAAGTGCTGATCGATATGAAGCTGCGGCTCGAGGAGAACTCGGCATGAGCATCGATACCTCTGACATGCCCAACATCGTTCCGGGTGCTTTGCAGCCGTTGGACATTGCGGCGCTCGCCGGTCCGGATGCACCGCAGCATCCGCCACGGATCCTGCTGCTCTACGGGTCTTTGCGTGAAACCAGCTATTCGCGGCTGGCGGCAGAAGAAGGCGCGCGCGTTTTGCGGGCATTGGGCTGCGAGACACGGTTCTTCAATCCCTCAGGGCTGCCATTGCCTGATGATGCCGATGCTGACCACCCCAAGGTGGCGGAACTGCGTGATCTGGTCCTGTGGTCGGAAGGGATGGTCTGGTCCAGCCCCGAACGCCATGGGGCGATGACGGGGATTATGAAGACCCAAATCGACTGGATCCCGCTTTCACCCATCGGCGGTATGCGCCCGACCCAAGGCAAGACACTGGCAGTGATGCAGGTGTCCGGCGGGTCGCAGTCGTTCAATACAGTGAATCAGCTGCGCATCTTAGGGCGCTGGATGCGGTTGATCACGATGCCGAACCAATCCTCTGTCCCGATGGCTTGGAAAGAGTTTGAGGGCGGGCGGATGAAACCATCCTCCCTCTACAATCGGATCGTTGATGTGATGGAGGAACTAGCCCGGTTCACCATCATGACCCGCCATCGCAACGCCATGCTGACCGACCGCTATTCAGAGCGGGTCGAGAGCCTCGAAGACGTGCACAAGCGGGTGAGCGGCTGAATGATCAGGGTCAGAGAGGCCACGCTGGCCGATGCGGCTGAGATGAGTGCTTTCCTGCGAGAGCTGACAGCGCTTGGCAAACGCATCAGCCCTGACAGCGAAGAGCATGTGCGCCGCTACTACATCGGCGATCCGAAGAAGATTGCCTGTTCTGTTGCCGTGGATGAAAGCGATGTTCTTGGCTTCCAGTCGTTGAAGACCGCGGAAGAGGGAAACAAATGGGGCGTGACCCCGGGCTGGGGTATCATCGGTACGCATATCCGGCCGTCCGCTGCGCGACGCGGTGTTGGTCGCACGCTCTTTCCGGTCACTCTTGACGCCGCACGCGCTGCGGGTCTTGCCCATATTGATGCGTCAATTGCGGCACATAACGCAGAAGGGTTGGCCTATTACGCGGCGATGGGTTTCCACACTTACCGCACTCCGGATGATCTGATCTGCAAGCGGTTTGACGTGACCGCAGGCTAGACCAGTGGCACGAACGGCACGCCGCAGGCGGTTAGCACGGTGAATGTGATGATTAGAATTGCGATCTTCATGCCTTGCCCCGATAAATCTCAACCAGCTTGGCCAGCATCGCCATCGCATCATCCCGGTCGCGCTGGAACGAATTGCGCCCAATGATTGACCCGTTCCCGCCGCCGTCACGGATCGCACGGGCGTCGTCGTAGACGGCATCGGCGCCTTTGGCCGCACCGCCCGAGAAGACCATCAATCGGCGACCATCAAACGCGCTTTGTACGCAGTGGCGGACGCGAGCGGCCTGTGACGCGATGTCGATCTTTTCGTCCTGATAGACCTTCTGCGCGGCCCCAAGGCTCAGGTGATCGGTGCTCAGCTTGATCTTGATGATATGCGCACCCAGCAGCGCGGCGATTTGTGCGGCATAGGCACCGATGTCGATCGCCGTCTCGCCATCCTTGTCCAGCGCCTCACCCCGTGGGTAGGACCAGATCACGGTGGCGACGCCCTTCGCCGCCGCCTCGCGCCGCATCTCAGAGATTTCCTCGAACATATTCAGCGCGGCGGATGACCCGGGATAGACGGTAAAGCCAATCGCTGCACACCCAAGTCGCAACGCATCATCGACCGAGGCCGTGATGGCCTGCGACTTTGGCGCGCTTTCAGGGATCAGGGAGTTGGCAGAGTTCACTTTCAGGATGGTCGGGATCTGGCCTGCGAATGTGTCGGCGCCCGCCTCGATCATGCCCAAGGGGGCGGCATAGGCGTTCAGCCCCGCATCAATCGCCAGTTGGTAGTGATAGTGCGGGTCATAGGCTGGCGGGTTCGGTGCGAATGATCGGGCAGGCCCATGCTCAAACCCCTGATCCACCGGCAGGATGATCATCTTGCCGGTGCCGCCCAGCTTGCCGGTCATCATGATCCGGGCGAGGTTCGCCTTCACCCCCGGCGTTTCCCCTTCGTAGTTGGCGAGGATTTTCTGAACGGTGCGCGTGGTTTTCATCGCAGGCCTCTTTGTCGGAACATGGTCTTTGCAGGTGCCATATGGGCCGAAAGCCCGGGCTGCAAATATGTTAGCGCAACCGCGGCCCATGTTAACGCCAACACGGGCCTGTTGTATCGCACCACCAGCTTCTTTTGTTCAAAAATACCGCGGGGGAGTCCCGGCACGGGGCGGGGGCAGCGCCCCCATCAACCTCAACCCAATGCGGCGACGCCTGGCAATTCCTTGCCTTCCATCCATTCAAGGAAGGCACCACCAGCGGTGGAAATATAGGTGAAATCATCCGCCGCACCTGACTTGTGCAGCGCGGCCACGGTATCGCCGCCGCCAGCGACCGAAATCAGCTTGCCCTCTTTCGACAAATCAGCTGCCACATCGGCGGCGGCGTTCGTGGCGGTATCGAAGGGGTCAATCTCAAACGCCCCCAGCGGTCCGTTCCAGACCAGGGTTTTCGCCTGTTCAAAGGCCTGGACGATATGGGCGACACTGTCGGGGCCCGCGTCGAGGATCATCGCATCGGCGGGGCAGTCTTCAGCGGGCACGATCTCGCTTTCGGCGCCCGCTTTGAACTCGCGCGCCACAACAACGTCGCGCGGCAACAGGATTGCGCAACCAGCAGCGGCCGCTTTCTCGGCGATCTCTTTCGCGGTTCCCGTCATCTCATGCTCACAAAGCGATTTACCCACGTCGATGCCTTGCGCGGCAAGGAATGTATTCGCCATGCCACCACCAATCACCAGCGTGTCGACCTTGGTGACGAGATTGGCGAGCAGGTCGAGCTTCGTGGAAACCTTCGCGCCCCCAACCACGGCGACCACAGGGCGTTCCGGCGTGCCAAGCGCCTTTTCCAGCGCCCCAAGTTCCTCGGCCATCAAACGCCCGGCACAGGACGGCAACAGGCGCGCAATCGCTTCGGTGCTCGCATGGGCGCGGTGCGCGGCAGAGAAGGCATCGTTGACGTAGATGTCGGCAAGGCTCGCCAGCCGCTCCGCAAAGGCGGGGTCGTTCTTTTCCTCGCCGGGATTGAAGCGCAGGTTTTCCAGCAGCAGCACCTCGCCGTCGTCCATTCCTGCAACGGCATCCGCATAGTTCCCGTTCACAAAGCTGACGGGCAGGCCCAGCACCTCTGCCACGGTCGG
>JBCBOD010000114.1:0-13398 GCA_039821425.1 Pseudomonadota bacterium | reverse complement strand
GCGGCGCGAGCGGCGGCTGACCTGGCCCGGCGCGCTGAGCGGCTCGGGGCCGTCGCGCCCAAGCTCCGGGCCAAGGGTTCCGACGAGGCCGTTGCGCAGTTTCTGAACCGGGACGCGGTCGCGCCGTCGGCGCTGATGTCGCTCCGGTCCGATCGCGCGGCACGCCGCTTCTGTGACCGGTTGGTCGAGCTCGGCGCTGTGCGCGAGCTCACCGGCCGCGACACCTTCCGGCTCTACGGGATCTGAGGATGGCCAAGGATCACGCAGATCAGGTGCTGGATCGGGAGCTGGACGAGCTGCCTGCCGACCTGCGCTGGCGCGAATGGATGCGCCGGATCGAGGCCGTCCTCTTTGCGTCCGCCTCGCCGGTCCCGCGGGAGGACCTCGCGCGGGTGGTGGGGCAGGGGGTCTCGGTCGATCTCCTGATCGACGATCTGATGTCTGATCTCGAGGGGCGGTCTTTTGAGG
Organism: Pseudomonadota bacterium; assembly: GCA_039821425.1. GTDB lineage: Bacteria > Pseudomonadota > Alphaproteobacteria > Rhodobacterales > Rhodobacteraceae > Yoonia. The sequence continues at coordinate 12,930 of JBCBOD010000114.1, read as the reverse complement.
TCGCCAAGGTCGCGGGCGGATGGATGCTGCGCACGCGACCGGCTTATGCGGCGGCGATCCGGACGGCCGCGGATGTCGGCGACCAGGGCCTCGATCTGCGCAAATACGACGTCGCGGTGCTGGCGGCCATCGCCTACCACCAGCCGATCACCCGGGACGGACTGAAAGACATCTTCGGCAAGGAGATCAGCCGCGATCTGATCGGACGGCTGCACGCGCGTGGCCTTATCGGGACCGGGCCGCGATCGCCGCGGCGCGGGGCTCCGTACACTTATGTGACGACCGAACATTTCCTTGTCGCATTCGACCTTGAGACGCTTCAAGACCTGCCGGATCGGGAGCAGCTGGTGGATGCGGGGGTTGCAGGTGAAGTACCACAAGTCGATTTCGGCTAGCCTGTTGCCGATGTTGTTGGGCGCTAAGGCTCTGTGAGAGCACTGTTTTCCTCCCATGGTTTCGAGTCTTGCCGGTCTCCGTTACCGATACCTGATGTAAACTCCGCTGTTCTGCTTATCGTTTCATCTGCAGTGCAACGATTCATGTGGGGACACAGAAAAATTCATAATTTCAATGCGATAATCGTTTCGTGCTTTTGACGAAAGCGGCTTTTGCCTCCCAACACCTGAATCGTTTCAAAATCCGTGAAACGAAAACTTGCACCGAGGAAAAATCTAGGTGTATCAATATCCTAATCGTTTCACACTAGCGGGATATCGTTTCATGGCCTTGTCGGATCAAGACATTCTCGACTTTGTCGGCGAGAACCCGGGCGCCGGACGCGATGCCATCCGGAAGGGCGTTGCAAGGGACGTGAGCGAAACCACTGTATGGCGTCTCTTAAAACGCATGGTGGAGGACGGTCGCCTCGAGGTATCTGGCAAGGGCAGGGCCACGGGATACAGGATCGCCGGTGGAGCGGTCGTTCGGGCGCATTTGTCGACGCCATATAACAGGCGAGCGCCGGTGTACTATCGTCCGGAGTTTCTCGATGCATACGTCCCTGGAAAGACCTGGTATCTGTCTGCACAAGACCGCGAAAGACTGTTGGTGGCTGGCCGTCCCCAAGGCGGCGCAATTCCAGCCGGAACATACGCGCGCCGGATCCTTGAACAGCTTCTGGTCGATCTCAGCTGGGCGTCGTCCAGGATGGAGGGGAACACCTACGATATTCTGCAGACCGAGCGATTGATCAGGTTTGGCGAGGAAGCTGCGGGAAAGGATCGGAAAGAAGCCCTGATGATCCTAAACCATAAGGAAGCCATCCAGTATGTCGTCGAAAATCTCGATGAGATCGGGCTTCGGCGTCCGGATCTGTTCGCGATTCATGCGCTGCTCTCGGATGGTCTTCTGGCGGACCCTGCGATGTCGGGCCGATTGCGAGCGATGCCGGTCGGGATCTCGCACTCGAGCTATCGACCGCTCGATGATGCGGTCACGATCGCAGAGGAGTTCGACATCCTTCTGCACAAGGCTGCGCAGATCACTGATCCGTTCGAGCAGTCCTTCTTTCTCCTCGTTCACATCCCGTATCTCCAGGCCTTTGCCGACGTCAACAAGCGGACCTCGCGCGTGGCCTCGAACATCCCACTCCTGAAGTCGGACCTTGCGCCGATGTCGTTCACGACGATGGACGACAGCGACTATATCGACGGGCTCATCGGGGTCTATGAACTGAACAACGTCGCGTTGCTGCGCGAGGTCTACATAGACGCGTATCTGGCTTCCGCCGAAAAGTACCGAATTCTCCGCGCTGAGGTGGAGAGCCCGGAAAAAGCGGCTCTGGCTTATCGGGAGTTTGTTCGCGCCGCGGTCCGGCGTTGCATTCTCGAATTCAAGGAGTTCCGAAACGATGCGGTTGATGAGATGGCTTTGGCTGCTGGCGTGCCCGATGCTGATCGAGCGGATGTTATCGCATACGTCCGTGAGCAGATCGCAGGGCTCCATGAAGGCAACGTAATCCGCTATCGGCTGAAACCAGATGATCTGGAAGGAGTGAACCTGCGCTAGATCGTCGATCGAACCGGACCGAGGAACGTCAACGCATCAATAGCGACTTCAATCATTGCGATAGTCGTTGCAATGATGGGCATCCAAAATAGTGTGGTTCGGAGAGGGTTCTGTTAACGTCTTCAATACTCAAGTTTTTCCGAATTGCATTCTTTCTCGCCCTGTATTTCTTTTTGTGCATGGTCGTGGTTACCACAATGTTTCAGGATTGGCCGGTTGGCGACCAGATGCTGTTTGCATTCGGTGTTCCTGTCATTCTGGTCTGGTGGCAAGAAAAACGGAGATCGCGGAAAGTCGCTGCAAAATCGCAAGCCAAGGGAAGTTCCGAAAACCGAACATCCCGATCTGAGGCGGTGCCGCGCCCAAGTGCCTACGACAAACGTATCGAGCGTGAGCGCGAACGAACACGCGAAGCTATTGCGTCCAAAGCACCGGCTGCTGTCCAGGCCTATTCACCACCAAAGCAGGACTACGCGGAAATCGTTCGTGCTGGAAAGTCTGCGGCGCCGGCTCTTGCAGCGGCCGCTGAACGAAACCAGCCCTCGCGAATGGCATCGAGCCTATCGTCCCGATCAACGAAAAGCGGGTGGGTCTCGTCTACCGAAGCTGCTAGCGTTGCTGGCCGCAACATCGGCGGGATGGTCTATGTCGGCACGCCTCCCTTGCTGAGTACCCACGGGTATCGTGACAAATGCCGAGCCTATATCGATCCGTCCCTGTCGGTCGCGCGCTCTGGAACCGACAAAGCTGGTGAAGGTATGCCCTACTGGCCGGGGTATTCGGATATCTCACCTCAGTGCCGGGCGACCTACCTCGACTGGCTGGCCAGCGGGCGAAACGATGGCTCCTACAACCCCGGCTACATGTTCCTTTATTTTTATGGGCTGGAGCGTCGCTTCTTCGTCGATCAGTCGAACGAAGATGCAAAGGATATCGTCCAGGAAGTTCGGCGGCTGCAGTCGCTTTACCCTGACAACCACTCGGTCAGACGCTATTTGGGTGAGTTTCTTGACATTGCGATGCTTGCCGAAACCGACCTTGACGCCATCGAGCCGATTTTTGAGAAGCAGGGCTGGGAATTGCCGTTCTCACTCAAATACGCAATCGGAGCTCGGATCGACAAAGGTGCAAACCTGATGGCTGACTGGCTGCTAAGTTGGTTCATTTGCCATCCCGAAAGCAATCTGAGAACCCCCGCCTCGCGGTGCCGTGACGAGTTCATCGCTCTCTTCTGCATGCGATTTGATCAACGTTTTCCAGACGGGCTTAAAGTTACCAAGCCTAGGAAAAAGCTTACGGCATCCTATCGCGCCGCTTCTAGTGAGTTCGAGGGATCGGCCAACCCAACAGTGGATGGAAAATCGGTGCCGGATATTTCTGGCTTGCGCAAGCCGATCGAGATTGCGCAGGAGTTGGCCGACGAGGCGATGAACGATCTCGACAAGCTGAGTCGGTTCTTGGGCCGAAACCCTGATGGCCGCGGGAGCGTTGAAGCGCATGCCTTGCTGCCTTCGGAACTGTGGCAATCATTTCCATCTGAGGAAATGGACCGCTTGAAATCTTGGGCCAGCGATATCGTCGATCAAGGCGGATTGGTGCCGCTCGAGCAGGTGATACGACGTCTGGAGGGTGACGCGGGAGAAAAGATCGGGAAACGCCAGATGAAAGGAGCTGCGGATGCTCTGGCGCGGCTTGGCACCGGTTTTGCTCCTGACCCTTCCGGCCGTCCAGCACGATCCTGATCTTCTCTTCGGCCGAATACTGCTTGCGGGTCGCGCGGCGGATGTCTGTGACGACTTTCTCACCGTGGCTCAGCTGGGTTCCGGGTTTCTGTCTCATCTCCACTCCTTGGTGGTTACGATGTGCCAGAAACCCTCTCTTATCAAATCGGCCTAAACTGTCCCATTGGTGCTGACGTCAGACAGGTAGCCTTCGTGCGGCACAACGGTTGTGCATAATGTGAGAGCTCCACCGATGGCGTCTGATTTCAAATCTACCGCTTGGGACGATCTGCGCCTTTGCTTGGAGGTTCGGCGCGCTGGCGCAGTATCGACGGCGGCACGGCACTTGGGTCTCAGCCACTCGACTGTCCTCCGGCGAATTGCTGCGCTCGAAAAATCGCTTGGAGTCGTCCTGTTCGTTAAGCGTTCTTACGGATACGAGGCGACTGATGCCGGCCGGAAGCTCGCCGAAGCTGCGGAACAAGTGGAGGCGAAAATCGCCCATGCCATGGCAGGTGCCGTCGAGTCCGAAAGCGGAATGTTCGGTACAATCCGGTTCGCCGCACCTGACTTGGCCGGTCTTGCACTGCTGCCATTCCTCGCCTCCTTCTGTGCTGCAAATCCTCAGGTGGAACTGTCGCTTCTTTCCGGGCAGACACCCGAAAGCCTTACGCGCGGTGACGCACATGTGGCACTGGTCTTAACCAAATCCCCGCCGGCCGGACAAATCGGCTCTGATCTCGGAGTTGCGGCCTTTGCGCCCTATGCAACGAGAGAAATACTTGGTTCCGCAGACGGACATGACCTTGCTTGGGTGGGTCTCTCAATCGGCCTCAGGCATGTTCCGGTGGGAGCGTTCGACAGGGACGCAGCGGCTGGGAGAGCCCGCATTCACCGCGCCGCCGTCCTCACCATGCAATACTTCGCCATCGCCAACGGACTTGGTGTCGGCATGTTGCCCTGTGCGGTCGGTGACCTAGACGACCGACTAAGGCGCTGCGGCGACGCGGCGACCGCCCCTTCACAACGGCTGTGGCTGCTCTACCGACGTGAAATGAAAGGCAATCTGCGTATTATGACCTTCGTCCGCCATCTCCGCGCACTTCTAAAACGTCACCAAGCTTTGATCGCCGGCGAAAGGCCGGCGCAGTGGAGGATCGGACCGAAAGCATTGTGACCTACGCTGATCAGGGCGATTGGATGTGCGATCCGTGTGGGACCGCTCTTTGCAGCGGAAAAGCGATAACGATATCTCTCGCGATTGTCGCTACCAGAGTTCGTTGTGGCTCTATCGTTTCGCAGGGAAAGCCAAGCAGAGCGGTTCCGCTCATCGAGAAACTCTACAAAGGCTTGACTTGAGCAGCGCTTGCAAATACTACTCAGTAGTACACGCACTTGGAGGTGGTCATGTCTGTTAAGGCGTCTGTGTCCATCACAGAACAACAGGACGATTTCGCGCGGAGGCTTGTCTCCAACGGTCAGTATTCGAGCCTGAGCGCTGTCGTTCAGCGCGGACTGGAATTGGTGCGATCCGAAGCTGAACGTGAGGCTGTCGAACTGGCTGCTCTGCGTGCCTTTTTCGAGGAGCGGGCCCAAGGGCCTTTCATCCCCGCTGAAGAAGGGCGGGTACGGACTGAGGCAATGATTGCCAAGAAGCGTCGTGCCCACGGGCTTTAAGGTCGTCCGCGGTGTTCGGTGTGATGAAGATCTCGAGTTGATCTTTGACCACTTGTTCAACGCCTACCAGGAGCTGGGCGAAGCGCCCGACGTCGCGCTAAACCGAGCGGCAAAAAGGATTTTCGAAATTGAGGATGATTTGGCGCGTCTTGGAGATGTTCCATTCCAGGGAACGTTGGAACCGCAGATCATGGACGGCCTTCGACATGTTACAAAGAACAAGGCTGTATTCTACTTCACGTCTGACGCGGCGAACCAAATCGTGCGCGTCCTCGGAATCTTCTTCGGCGGGCAAGATCATCGCCGGCACATCCTGGACCGGATCGCGTCTGATCGGTAGGGACAGACTGTCGAGTCTGTGATCCACTAGCGTTGTCCGCGTATGCACTAAGCTCGTTTGGATTGAAAGCTTGGCCAGTAACGAAAACGGCCCCGCCCTATCAGTCTCCGATTGATCTTTTTTAGGAATTGTCCGGTGATGGACAGGGACTTTTGTACTTACATCTCACAGGTAAATGGGCATCGTGTGCACTATGTGTGCAATATGAAATTGCCTTCTCGCGCGCTCTTTCGGGTGTTTGGCGGTAGTGTCGACTTGATCAAACTGAAGAGCGTTTCAACTGGGATGAACTAAGGACTGCGCCAACGCTTGAGTGGGAACCATTCATTTAGATGACAGTGTAATGCCCAAAGAGTCAGTCAATACTTACAAGGAGGGTCGACTTTTCACTCTGCTCCCAAACTGCGCCATGTGCTTGCAAAAGGGACTCTCGGAAGCTTTCGGCGTCGACTGGTCTACCGAAATAAAAGCCTTGCAGATAGTCGCAACCTAACTGAACCGCAAGTTGCCCATGCTGCTTCGTTTCAACACCCTCCGCGACAATCTTGATATCTAAGCTCTTTCCAATGCTTACAATCGAACCGAAAAGAGCCATTGAAGACTCGTTGTCCAACGCCGTCATCATAAACTGTCTATCAATTTTCAGTATAGACGGCTTAATACTTAGTAGTCCCTGCACGGAAGCATGACCTGTACCAAAGTCATCAACTGAGATGCTGGTGCCAAGCTGTTTTAACTCACTAAGCGCCAATAACAGCGAGTTGTCTTCTTCTTCCAAGTACACAGATTCAAGTATTTCTACGGTGATGCGCTTGGGGTCAATCTTGGAGACTCTGATATCATGAATTAGTGAAGGATTGGCAAGGCGCGCCGCAGAAATATTGATAGATAGCTTTGGCAAATTAAAACCTGTCGCATCGAGTTTTTGAATCTCCTTGCCAAGTGCTTCAAACACTATTGAATCAATTTTGTCCTCAATTCCAATTTTTCCAGCCACATCTAGAAAATCAGCGGGTAAGAGCAGTCCCCTTTTTGGATGTTGCCATCTGACAAGAACCTCAGCGCAAGCGATCATCCCGGTTTTTGCATCAATAATTGCTTGAAAATACGGAACAAACTCTCGCCTATCACAAGCATCCAATAGTTCGGTTGCTAGCCTTTTAGTGGCATTTGCGTCAGCATGCATCTCCGATGTAAAGTATGACCATCGACCTCGCCCGTTTGCCTTTGCGTGATAAAGAGCCGCGTCGGCGTCCGCCATGATCTGTTCCGGAGTTGGCATGTCCTTTGTTGCAATCGCAACGCCAACGCTAGCACTTCGAGAGATACCTCGTCCCTCAAAGGAGAACTTCTTCGCTAACTCTGATATGATTGAGTCTGCGAGGCCACTGATGTTGAGCGCGCTCGTCCCAAGAGGCTTCAGAACCACAAATTCATCGCCTCCAAGCCTTGCAACAGTATCATTGCTGTCACTTAAGTGCCGAAGTGTTTTGGCGACAGATATGAGAAGCGCATCTCCTGCTTCATGTCCAAGCGTGTCATTTACCGACTTGAAACGGTCTAGATCAACGAAGATCACTGCAAACTCCTCACCCCTTTTTCGAAGCGATGCCAAATAGTCATTTAGCGCGAGTTCAAGGTGCCGGCGATTTGACAGACCAGTTAATGGATCTTGGTTCGACTCCTGCGATACAATTGTTGCAAGCTCGCGAAGTCGTTTGTTTTCTCTTTCTAGGCGAGCGATTTCATTTTCAAAGTTTTCTTGAGAGTCTAGGTTTGCTACTCTAGGACAACCTGACATTTCGAGTGAGGCGCCGGTTTCTGGATGGTCTAATTCTACTAATGAGCAAAGCCACCATCGATTTCCACTTAGTGGATCTGAAAGAGGTGCCCAAGTTATCCGAACATATAGCTGTCCACCATCTTTGCGATTTGTCCGAGTGGTTACAGAGAAAGCCTCCCAACTCATCAGTTTGTCAATTATGAGAAGGTGGGTGGCTTGATCCATGTCACGCCCGATAATTATGGTACCGCGTCGCCCAATTACTTCTTGTACTTCGAAACCGGTTATCCGAGAAAATGCCAGGTTACACCACTTCAATACCATGACCGCCCCGTCTTGGCTGCTAGCCAATGCGAGTGCCAGACCTTCGGAACTCTTTAGCGGTACTTGTTCTAAGATAGACTTTGGCGGTGATGACATCTCTTACTCTTTCGGCGGAAATGGATATCGTGCAGTTCTTGGGGGCTTAATATCCAGCGCGCCCTAACGCGCTTGTCCAGCGTCGGCGGTCACTCTCGCTAATCGGGGCAGAAGGAAATCAGTGCGTGACGATGAATGCACCAAAGCTCCGAGTCCTACATTGCGGCGCACCCGTGCCCAATAATTAGTTCGGACAGACCGATTTATTGCATCGGTTTTTGTAGTCTTTTGCGCAAGCGTGAACGTCATTTCCCAACCTTAGGTAGGCTCTACAACTGTCTAGGTTAGCTGTATTATGTCAACGGATGGGCTATTTTGTGACGCTGCCATCTTGGTTTAGTGAGTAGCTAGCTAGCCGAATTAGCAGCACCATGATTGACTAGCTACAGACCCATTTCCAGACTTATCAAATAGGAGAACACTTTGTCTGACGTCAGCACCAATGGGACAGTTTAGGCCGATTTGATACGAGAGGGTTTCTGGCACATCGTAACCACCAAGGAGTAGAGATGAGACAGAAACCCGGAACGCGAAAGAACCACGGTGAGAAAGTCGTCAAAGACATCCGCCGCGCGAACCGCAAGCAGTATTCGGCCGAAGAGAAGATCAGGATCGTGCTGGAAGGCCTGAAGGGCGAGGACAGCATTGCGGAACTGTGCCGCCGCGAAGGCATCGCTCCGAGCCTATATTACAGGTGGTCCAAGGAGTTCCTCGAAGCTGGAAAGAAGCGCCTGGCGGGCGACACGGCGCGTGCAGCGACCTCGACCGAGGTCAAAGTGATTTTCCCCCCGACATCTGGGCCATTGCGAACTGGAATTTTCCATCTTTGAATGGACTAAGGAGGAAGACTCATGAAGCGGAAGCGTTTCACAGAAGAACAGATCATAGATGTGCTGAAGGAGGACGGAGGGGTCGCGAAGGCTGACGACATCTGTCTGCGGCACGGCATCAGCTCGGCGACGTTTTACAGCTGGCGGAACAAGTACGGCGCCCGGGATGCGTTTGAGGCCAAGCGGCAACGCGAGTTGGAGATCGGGAACGCCAAGCTCAAGCGGATCGTCGCAGACCAGATTCTGGACATGTCGTCGATGAAGGAACTGCTGGCAAAAAACTGGCGATACTCATTGTCAAGCGCTAAGCTGCGGCCTTGTTAATGAGCGAGGTGGGCCAGAGCGAACGCAGGGCCTGCCGGATCGTCAGGCCAGCGCGGTCAGTGCAGCAGTATCAGCCGCTGTTCAAGTATGACGCAGCAGCGATCAAGCGCCTGAAAGAACCGGCATCTGAGAACCGGTGCTATGGCTATCTTCGGTTGCCCGCGATGCTGCGCCGCGAAGGTCTGGTTGTGAACTAAAAGCCAGAGTAAGCTTTGTGACTGGCGTGCTGGCCTTGTCATCCTTAGGGACGGGCCGTTCCCCGCTGGGAAGTTTTGTTTGCTTCCTGCGACGAACCGTTGCTGTCCCTGGCACGTCGTAACACGAAGTGTTAAAACCAAGCGACCAGAGCAATTCACCTTCCGCCATGATTGAGTCAACTGGTGGCCCCGACCTAGTGCCCATGGAGCCTGTGTGTATGGGTCAGCTCAAGGATCACAGTTAGAGATCATCTTCCTGACAATCTTTCTTCCGACGTTTGCCTCAATGAGCGCAACACACACTATTCGGTGCAGAGTCGGCGTGCCAGTATCTCAAACTCAGTACTCACAAGTGGAGCACCAATGGGAACAGCAAGAATAAGGACGAGGCATGAGATGGCGAACGCAAAGGTGGGTCGTTGATTTTCCGACCAAGGTCCTGTCCAAGGAGGATCCTCACTCGCTAACTGTTTCCTCGGTGAGCAGTTCAGGTGCTAGGCTGGATGGTGATCACGACCTTGAGGAAGGCGACCAGATACGCATTAGTTGCTTGACAGATCAGATACATGCGACCGTTGTTTGGGTGAAAGACGGCACATGCGGGATCAAATTCTCGCGCCCAATTGGGCAAAAGCATCTTGCAGTCTTTCGTAGGCCGGGGGGCAGAGGCTTGACTGTTTGGGCACGTACTCCGCCGTCAAGCCTCCACGGGTTTCGCGAATTGTAGCAAGAGCTGTTTAATGCCGATAGTGCATTACGTTCCGTGCACGCATAAACACAGGTACCTGTCTTTCAACCTGGCCTGCGCAATGCCCGCCCTTTGATCGTGGGATGGCGCGACGACTACAGTGCTCGCCGTACTGCGTCTGGCTTCGAAGGGCTCACCTCACGAGAGTATCACCAATGGTCATAAGAAGACCAACCCCCATGGGAACTAATCAATAAGAGCAAACTCCAAGGGGAGCCAGCCAGTGGGCACTCGAGGCCGCCGGGGACGTATTCTGTTTTCCGCATTTAATTTAACCTAGGCTGCAAATTCTGGTTGGCTTCGCAAAGGCACTGGATCACAATGATTATGTGGGGTCTCGTCAGAGGCTGGATATAGGCATTTGAGCCTTTTTTCTGCCTTGTTGCGGTACGTAGTGGGTGTGGGCGTTCGCCTCAGCCTCTCCTGTAGGTACTTTGTGTGACGTGCACGGTTCGTGTTTTCACCGAGGATGCTGGGCTCAACGTAATTCGGGTTGGGTTCCTCGGAAAAAGGGGAAAATATCAATATGGATTGCGGCACTGGCTGCGAGGAGTCGACGACGGATCTAGACAAAGCTCTGGAGGGATTGTCGGACAACCACCGAAAGCTATTTCATGCGCTTTTTAAAGAGTCTGGCGAAACAGAAGGACTCCTGACGATCGACACGATCGACCTTTTTGTGGCGCTGAAAAAGGATGCTCGACTTCTAAGCCTTATCGAACTGGCGATGAGTATCGACAGCGATGACCTGGACCAACTTGTCTTTACGGCCGAGGATTACTACGCTCAGGCGGTGGTGACCTGCTCCCCTGAAGAGTCCGGTGTTTTGAATTAGCCTGTTCTCCAACAAGGAGACAGACGATGAAGAGAAGCCGTTTTAGCGAAGAACAGATCATTGGCATGCTGAAGGAGCATCAAGCTGGGCTGGGCGCGAAGGAGCTGTGCCGCAAGCACGGGATCAGCGATGCGACATTCTACAAATGGCGATCGAAGTACGGCGGCATGAAGGTGTTCGATGCTCGGCGATTGAAGACGCTGGAATCTGAGAACGCCAAACTGAAGAAGATGCTGGCTGAGCAGATGATGGACGTGGCGACTGACCTCGAACGCGATGTTGAAATGGCAGGAGGACCGCCAAGTCGGCTGGCACTAGCTCGCGCCCGGAAAGCCCATGCAGAACGGTCTGGTCGAGAGCTTCATGTATAGACGGCCCCGCGGGCGCAAGTGTTTTGATCGCGATCGTCATCGGCGGGTGCGTTCATGTATTCGGCCTGTTCATGCAGCCTTTACATGACTGCTGGCCCTGATGATGTCCGCGGATCGAGGCCTCATCAACGGGACGCGCTTTGGTGCGCCTAAAGCTCTCCGGGCTTTCTCGATCCTCAGCTCTGCCGATTTGCCATCACGCTTTCATTGCACTTGTGCCATCTCGTTTTATCGCAGTTGATTTGACCTTCGTGGTTATGCTGTGCGGAACACCTCGCCAGTTGTCAGCATTGCCCAAATGGTCCGCGCCAACTTGTTTGCGACGGCAACGGCAACGACCATGGGTCTGTGTCGTTCGAGCATTGCTTCGATCCATGGGCCATCAACGCGTGAACGCGCCTTTGGATAGCGCACCACCGTTCGCGCCCCCAAAACGAGCAGGTGGCGGAGGTATCGATCACCTTGCATGGTGATGCCACCGAGCCTGTTCTTACCGCCCGACGAGTTCTGTCGCGGCGTCAGGCCAAGCCAGGCGGCAAACTCGCGGCCAGATCGAAAGGCCGACGGGTCCGGGACTGTGGCCGCGAAGGCCGTTGCTGTGATTGGCCCGATCCCTGGTATGGTCGAAAGCAAGCGGCAGATCGCATTGGTCTCGTGGATCTCAGCCAACCGGGCGTCGATCCCATCGATCTGCCGGTTAAGCGCATCCAGTTGTCCAACGAGCGCGTCCAAAGCGAAGCACGCATCCTCTGGCAGGTCTTCTCGTATCTCGTCCAGCTTCGCGACAAGAGTATCGACGCGATGTCTGCCCTGCGCGACGATAACTCCGTACTCGGCCAAGTGCGCTCGGAACGCACAAGCCGCCATGGTGCGTTGCCGAACCAAAAGGCCTCTTGCCCGATGAAGCATCAGAAAGGCCTGATCCTCGCGTGACTTGACCGGGACAAAGCGCATGTTCGGCCGAGTTACTGCTTCACAGATGGCGGCGGCATCAGTGGCGTCGTTCTTCGCCCCGCGCCGAACATACGGTTTGACTTAGCCGGGAGGAATGAGGCGCACGTCATGTCCAAGCCGTTGTAGCTGGCGCGCCCAATTGTGGGCAGTCGCACAGGCCTCGATGCCGATCAGGCAAGCGGATAAGGCCTCAAAGAACGGCAGCAACTCGCGGCGCGTCAGCCTCCTGCTATCAATCGTACATCCAGATGCATCGACGACATGGACATGGAAAACGTTTTTGGCGAGGTCGAGGCCAACGGTGGCAGGGGTCATGGTGAGCTCCTTTTGCAACGTGGGACCACCATACGGTCCCTCCTCAGCAGCGGGGCCGTCTTCCCCATCAACGGACGGATGCGCGAGGAATGCCTGAACGAACACCTGTTCCCGTCTCTGCGCCATGCCTGCCGCATGATTGCGGCATGGCGCGCCGACTACAATCAAAACCGGCCTCACTCCAGTCTCGCTGGCCGGACGCCACACGAATATGCTAACCGGTCAAAGGACCACCAAAACCTGAACAGAGCTAACCTTGGTTAGCGAACTCAACGGGGAGCAGGTCACCTAGATTCCGTTCTGGCGACCAGGCAGTGCGATCTGATCTTCAGCCCGCAATAGCCGTGTTTGGATTCTTGGTTTTCTTGGAGTGACGGGAACGGTTGGCGCATTGTTGGTCTCTCGCTC
>JBCBOD010000117.1:0-12587 GCA_039821425.1 Pseudomonadota bacterium | reverse complement strand
GCATGGGAACATCGGCTACTGCTTCCAGAACACCGACATGATTGTCGAGGACGTGGCCTGCTGGACATCAAACTGGGCGGACGCGATCCGCAAGAAGGGGCCGCAACCGCATTGGCATTTCATCCACGGCGATGCGCATGATTTCATGTCGCTCGACACGGTCGAAGCGTTTTGCGCAGTCACCGAAAACACCAGCCATGATGTCTTTGCCAATGCGGCGCAGATGTTGCTTTACGTCCAAAGTACGCGGATTGCGGAAATGCTGTGCGCTGAGACTGATGGCACGCCCTAGTTTGCCTCCATCGCGCAACCACCTGACCCAAAGAGCCAGTCACAAAGCTCACCACCTGTATTGGGCTCAAGCGTCACGTTGATGGTCTCACCCGGGGCGGGCCGCCCGATGCTTTGCAGCGCAAAAACCTTACCGCTCGCCCGCACCAAAACACCAAACTCCAGATCATCGGGATCACCTTCGATGGGCGCAAACGGAAGCGCGTAGCTGGTTGCGTCTGTCACGTCAGTGGCTGTGTAAGGGATACCGCGATCACCGATTTCAACCACCTGCACCAATGGAAAGCGCCCCTCGATCGTATCAACCGCCGAAATGTCCACATTGACGCGAATGACATCCCAGTCGATTGGCGACGTGGTGCTGGCGCTCTCCACAATGACAACGGTCGGGGCGGGGGTTTCCTGCACACCGGTCAGATTGAGCGAGATGCTGTAGTCACCATATGTCAGCCCTGAAAACGTGGCCTCGCCTTCGGCGTTAAAGGCCGCCTCGTTCACATCGGTACCATCGACCGGGGAAAGGACCGCAAAGCCTGTGGGCAAAGACGCATCCCAGTTTGGCAGGGTCAAAATCAGATCGCCCTGACGGATATCCAACGTCACCTCGTAAACTTCCCCCGCAGTGACATCAATCGATGTGCTCACTTCTGTGACTTCGTCCGTCACACCGACGACGTAGCTACCATCTGGCACAGCGACGAGCTGCAGCTCTCCTGCCGAGATGCCGCCCCCGAACCCGCCTGTGTCATACCCAACAAAAAACCGAAGATCCGGGTTGCCGTCCGCCAGCACATTAACGTCGATCAGCCCGGCGTCCAGCACCATGGTTTCGGTGACACTGCCACCAGCAGGGGGTGTGATCTCCATCTCGAAACTGTTCAGGCCCGCCAATTGCGCTGTCACGGCGTGCAACTGCCCGCCGTTGACGGCAAAGACGTTGCTTGTGCCTGCGGTTGGCTCCACCCGAACAACGTCTGACATGCTGACACCACCGCCACTATTCTGCGCCAGAACCTCCAGCACCGACCAAGTGATCTGATCGGTCACGTCGACGCCACCGGCCGTCAGTTCGGCCCTGAGCGTCAGCTCTGCCGGGCGGTTGAGAAACCAGAATGCCCCGCCTCCAATGGCAACAAGGGCGGCGAGTATCAAAAAGATGCGGGTCAAAATGGCCTCCACTGGAAAATGCGTCGCGGTCAGCATTTCATGCAGGCAAAGGCGTCTCCATCACCCAATCTGGGGAAGTGGCCGCAATTTGTCGGAAATTACTTTGGCAGTGAGGCGTGAAACGCATCCGTCACTACATCTTCCCCATAGGTGCGGGCAAGCCGGCGCAGGCCGAAGTGCACATGCGCCATGGCGACGTAGTAGTCCACAAAGGCATAGTTTGTTCCGGCCCCGGCAGCCGCCCCCAAGACCGGCACGGCCTGCGTGGCGAGTTTCTGTGAGAGGACGGCAGCAAACTTCGGCGCAACGCGGCTGATCAGACCGTTCACGGCAGCCCCCGTGATGCTGAGCCGTGCGCCGATGAACGCTGTATCAACCCCGTCGTCCTCTGCCCCTGGCCCGCCTGTGCCAAAGACGGCCAGACACTGCAGGCGCGTCTCCTCCGCATCTGGCGCCTCACCATGTTCGACCGCGACGTGATGCACGGCGCGGAAGATCACCGTGGTCGTGAAAGGCAATTCGACAAGCGCCGTTGGCAAGCCGCCAATCCCGCCCAGCGCGCCCGAAAGCGCACCCATCGCCTTGTGCAACCGGTCGGACCCAAGGTTGCCACCCGGCCCTTTGCGCGATTTCGCAGCCATATCATAGCTTTGGCGCAGCGCCTTGCGGGCAACCTCGTTCACCTGATCCCGTGCGTTGGCGGGCAAGAGCTTCAGCCCATCCTCCACCTGCCCCCCGACGAAGTTGATGGCACTCATCAGGATCCCGTTGGCGCGCCTTTGCCGGGCGGCGAGTTCGGCAATCTCGGCCCGTGCGGCATCGTTCAGCGGCATAGGCGGCTGGGCGGGGTTGATTTCATTCATGATGGGGTCAGAACCGCTCATACCTTTGACATGGGCATGCGCGGTGGCGGTTTCAATCTTGGTCTTTCGTGACCAACCCGCTCACATCATCCCATGCACCGGGGGTCAGGGCCACGCCCAGCACCCTTTCAGGGTTCGTGGGGGGTGGCATCTGCACGGTGTCAAGCCGCGCAAACCCAAAGCGGGCATAGTATGGCGCATCGCCCACCAGCATGATGCGGGTCCAGCCTTCTGCCCGCGCGCGATCCATGCAGGCCAGCATGAGGGTTGCCGCCACACCCTCCCCTTGACGTGTCGGATGCACGGCAATCGGGCCAAGCAAGAGCGCGCGATTGCCACCTATCCGTACCGGCCAGTTGCGCACCGCACCGGCGAGGATGCCATCGGCGTCCCGCGCGGTCAGGCAAAGGGGGGCGACGGGGGCAACACCTTCCCGCAGACGGTAGGACGACAAGGCAGAGCGCCCCGGCGCAAAGCACAGGTCATAGAGCGCCTCTACCTCCCACCAGTCGTCGGGCACTTCTGCGGCCAGTCTCATCGCAGATTGCTGCATTGCGTCTTTCGTCTGGCCTTGCCCGTTGCGCAACGCTACCTCTTGCCGGAACAAACGAAAAGGCACTGCGATGTTCTATGAACCCAAGGATGGCCACGGGCTGCCGCACAACCCGTTCAACGCGATTGTCACGCCGCGGCCCATTGCCTGGGTGGCCACGCGCGGGGCGGACGGGGGTGATAACCTCGCCCCCTACTCTTTCTTCAACGCTGTCGCCTATGTGCCGCCGCAGGTGATGTTTGCCTCCACCAGCGCCAAGCCTGACCGGGACGGCACGAAAGACAGTGTCGCGAACATCCGGGACACGGGCGTCTTTGCAATCAACGTGGTGGAATATGCAGCCCGTGACGTGATGAACCAGACCTCCGGCCCGTGGGAGCGTGAGACGGATGAGTTTGGCCTGGCGGACGTCGACAAGGCGGAATGTGAGACGATCAATTGCCCCCGTGTTGCCAATGCACCGGCGACGCTGGAGTGCAAACTGACCCAGATCGTTGCATTGCCCGGTGAGGCGAATTTCACCATCTTCGGTGAGGTCACCGGCGTGCATATGCGCGACGACTGCCTCGTCGACGGGATGTTCGATGTGACCCGGTTCAACCCCCTGACCCGTCTGGGCTATCGCGACTATTCGGTGGTACGCGAGGTCTTTGCCCTCAAGCGCCCCGGCGAATAACGCTCTGGTCAGTGGCCGCCGATGATCCCTGTCCGTACGCTGTAATCGACCGCAAGCGCATAGTCGGGGTCATCATCGCTATCGACCATCAGGTGCCCGGCTTTTGAGAGCAGCTGATGGCAGTCCCGGCTGAGGTGGCGAAGCTGGATTTGCTTGCCGGCATCCTGATATTTCTGCGCGATGGCCTCAATTGCTTGCAAGGCGGATTGGTCCACAACGCGGCTTTCTTCGAAATCGACAATCACGAGCGATGGGTCTTCTTTGACGTCAAAGAGCTCCACAAACCCATCGGAAGAGCCAAAAAACAGCGGGCCGCGCACCTGATAGACCTTGGCCCCTTCGGGCGTTTCATAGCTGCGCGCGCGGATGCGGGTGGCGTTGTTCCAGGCATAGGCAAGGGCCGAGACGATGACGCCGACAACAACGGCTGTCGCAAGGTCCGTCGCCACCGTCACGATAGTCACAAGGATGGTCACGAAGGCATCTGTCCGCGGCACCTTGCGCATGATCCGGATGGAGTTCCACGCAAACGTCCCGATCACCACCATGAACATTACGCCGACCAGGGCGGCCAGCGGGATTTGTTCGATGAGCGGGCTGGCGAATAGGATGAAACCAAGCAAGAACAGCGCTGCGGCGATACCGGCAACCCGTGTGCGCCCGCCGGATTTCACGTTGATCATCGACTGGCCGATCATCGCGCAACCGCCCATACCGCCAAAGAACCCGGTGACCGTGTTGGCCGCACCCTGCGCCAGGCATTCCTGGCTCGCCCCGCCGCGCTTGTTTGTCATCTCACCAACAAGGTTGAGGGTTAGAAGGCTCTCGATCAGGCCGATGGCGGCAAGGATCACGGCGTATGGCAGGATAATTTGGAAGGTTTCCCACGTCAGCGGGACCATCGGGATGTGGAAGGCAGGCAAGCCACCCTCGATGCTCGCCAGATCACCGACCAGCGGCACCTCAAGCCCGAAACCGATGACGATGGCCGCGACAATCGCGATCCCGGCCAGCGGTGCAGGCACGATGTTCGTGATCCGCGGCATCACCCAGATAATCAGCATGGTCAGCGCCACCAGCGCCAGCATCAGCGATAGCGGCAGGCCGGACAGCCATTCCCCATTGGCCATGCCGTGCCCGCCACCATGCGCCGTACCGGGCACCTGAAACTGCCCCAATTGCGCAAGGAAGATCACAATGGCGAGCCCGTTCACAAAGCCCAGCATCACCGGATGCGGGACCAGCCGGATGAACTTGCCCCAGCGCATGATCCCCACGAAAATCTGGATCAGCCCCATCAAGACAACGGTTGCAAAGAGGTATTCCACCCCATGCACAGCGACGAGGCTGACCATCACAACCGCGAGCGCGCCCGTCGCGCCGGAGATCATCCCGGGCCGCCCACCAAAAACTGCGGTGATCAGGCCAACGATAAAGGCAGCATAGAGGCCAACCAGCGGCTCCACCCCCGCGACAAATGCAAAGGCAACCGCCTCTGGCACCAGTGCCAGTGCAACGGTCAGGCCCGAGAGGATTTCGATCCGCCAGCGCGCTGGGGTCAGCGGGGCGTCAGCATCGGTCAGGGCAAAGCTGTCTGCGAATTGCGCCAGTGGGGTGCGGGCCATGCGGCCTCCTCATCAGTGTGGGAAACGTCGTGGGCGCCCACTAAACGAGCAGTCGTCACTTGTCACCCCCCGGCAATGGCAATTCTCTTATGCACGCCGTGCAGCGCCCCTTCACATCGGACGTGATCCCGCTACACCTAAGGTCGGACGGGGAAGGAACGGGACATGCAAACAAAGATCGGCGTGATCGGTGGGTCAGGCATCTACAACATGGATGGGCTGCAAGATGCAGCGTGGGTCGACGCGCAAAGCGCTTGGGGTACACCATCGGATCAGGTCCTGACCGGAAGGCTTGATGGCGTCGACATGGTGTTCCTGCCACGCCATGGGCGCGGGCATGTGCATTCACCGACAACCGTCCCCTACCGCGCTAATATCGACGCGCTGAAACGGCTTGGTGTGACGGACATCATCAGCGTCAGCGCCTGCGGGTCATTTCGCGAAGAGATGGCGCCGGGTGACTTCGTGATTGTCGACCAGTTCATCGACCGCACCTTTGCACGGGAAAAATCCTTCTTCGGCACCGGCTGTGTGGCGCATGTCAGCGTCGCCCACCCCACCTGCCCGCGCCTGTCGGCTGCCTGCGCCACAGCGGCCAAAGACGCAGGCATCACAGTGCATACCGGCGGCACCTACCTCGCCATGGAAGGCCCGCAATTCTCCTCTCAGGCCGAAAGCAAGATGTACCGCGCCTGGGGTTGCGACGTGATCGGGATGACAAACATGCCCGAGGCGAAGCTCGCCCGCGAAGCCGAGATTTGCTACGCCTCTGTCGCGATGGTGACAGACTACGACAGCTGGCACCCTGACCACGGGGCCGTTGATGTGGCCGAGGTCATCGCCACCCTGCAAGGCAATGGCACCAAGGCCCAAGACCTTGTCAGCCGCCTGCCAGCCCTTCTTGGCCCCGACCGCGCGCCATGTCCGCACGGCTGCGACCGCGCACTGGACTTCGCCATTATGACCGCCCCTGACAACCGTGACCCTGCCCTGGTCGCCAAACTTGACGCCGTCGCTGGCCGCGTCCTCTGAAAGAGCAAGAATGAAAACCGTACAAGACTACATCCGCACCATCCCCGATTTCCCGCATGAAGGGATCATGTTTCGCGATGTCACGACCCTGTTCGCCGACGCGCGCGGGTTTCGCATGGCGATTGATCAGCTTTTGCATCCTTACGCGGGGATGCAGATCGACAAGGTCGTGGGGCTGGAGGCGCGTGGGTTCATCCTCGGCGGCGCCATCGCGCATCAGCTTTCGCTCGGCTTTGTCCCGATCCGCAAGAAGGGCAAACTGCCGGGCGCCACGATCGAACAGGACTATACGCTGGAATACGGTCAGGCCACGATGGAGGTGCATGATGATGCGCTGCAAGCCGGTGAAAAGGTCTTGCTGGTCGATGATCTGCTGGCCACCGGCGGCACGGCAGAGGCCGGAATCAAGCTGATCGAGCGGATGGGGGCAGAGGTGGTTGGCTGCGCCTTCATCATTGACCTGCCGGACATTGGCGGGCGCAAGAAGCTGGAGGGGTTGGGGATGGATGTGCATGCCCTTTGCGCCTTTGACGGCGACTAAAGCAGCGAGGGAAACCCACCGGCAAAGGCCGTCAGGAAGGGTGCCGCCAAGGCGAACCCGGATTTGAAGAGTTCAGTCGGATCGCGCTGCAGCCCCTGTTTTTTCAACCACTCGGCGCGCGTGGCCTCTGCAGGTTTCTCGGCGGCCGCAAAGGCCTGATCCGCCAGCACCCGCTTACGCCCATCAAGGATCAGCGCCACCGGCATGTAAAAGCTGAGGATAAGAAGTGAGAAATAGACTCCAGTGTAAAGCAACGCAGCGCTCACGACGGTGCCATACTGTTCCGCGCCTTCACCCGACGCGAGGCTCAGGGGCCAGCGCATCCAGCTGATCGCAAAGAGGATGCCAAAGGTCAGCACCACGCCCGAGATGTAAAGCTGCCGTTGCATACGGTGCGTGTTGCGGCGCAGCTGCGTGGCGCGGGCGCTGACCCCGTCATCCGGTTGCGCCGCCAAACACAGGATCATCCCCACGACCAAGGCACCTACCCCAAGACCTGCCGCAATATTGATGATGTCAAACATGCGGTTAAACATGGATCTCACCGGCATGTCGCCGCAGACCCCCAAGAGCCACTGATCGGTCGGTGCCTTGCAGCCCGGTAAACGCCCGAGCCCCAACACGGCTTCAAACACGTCGCCACCCAAACGGTGGTAATTGCGCAGCGCATCCGGATCGCCCGCATATTGCACGGTCGGGATCATCGCGATGGCAAAGATCAGCGCAAGCGCGGCCGCGCCTGCGTACTGTGTGGCGCGGTCTGTCAGCACCAGCAAATCCCGGACCACCATCGCAAAGGCGAGAACAGCAATTGCCACAAACAGCCAGGACGCGGCGAGGAACTTGAACCGTCCCGCGGTTTCGAGCCAGGGCGGCACATCCCCCAGAACGGCGAGGGGGACCTGCAGTGATGCATCGACGAACGTGTCGGTGATCACCCCCTCGATCACGAAGATCAGGATCGGTGGGAAGGTGATCAGAAAATACTTCGGGGCAATTTGGCGGTTCTGCAAAGGGATATCTCAAATTCTGTTGGTGCAAAGACGCTACAACAGCGCGCCCAATCCACCAACACCCCTGTTCTTTCTGCGTCCAATCAAACTTCCGCCGGAGGCATCACGACCTCTGCCGCAAGACCGCCCCCGGGTTCATGATCCCAAGCGGGTCAAGCGCGTCCTTGATTGCGCGCAGCATCGCCATTTTGGCGGGGTCTCCGTAGGTCTCCAGATCCTTGACTTTCAAACGCCCGACCCCGTGTTCGGCGCTTACCGATCCTTCCATTTCATGGACAAGGTCATGGACAACGCGTTTGACTTCTGGCCGATCCGCCTCGTAGTCCGCGCGGGATTTGCCGGGCGTCGGGAAGACGTTGTAGTGCAGGTTGCCGTCGCCCAGATGGCCAAAGCAGTTGATCCGGAAATCACCCACCTGTGCCAGCGCTTGTGGCGCGCGGTCGATGAAACCGGGGATCGCCGACAGCGGAAGAGAGATATCATGCGAGCTGACCGACCCGATGCGCCGGTTGGCGGCCGGAATCGTCTCGCGGATATGCCAGAAGGCCGCGCGCTGGCTGAGGTTCTGGGCGATGACCCCATCCGTTGTCAGCCCCGCGTCGAAGGCTTCGGCAAACAGCCCTTCCAGCGCCTCTGCCGCGTCCAATCCGTTGGGCAAGCCGACGTCGATCAACACCGTCCATTCTGGCACGTCGTCTAACGGCGCCTTGTAGTCGAGGCCGGTTTCATCAAGGAAGTCAAAGCCTGCGCGATGAATGATCTCAAAGGCCGAGACACCCTCACCAATCAGATCACCCGCCATTGCGAGCAGATCGAGCGCGGCCTGCGGTGAAGGCACAGCCATCATCGCCGCCCCGACCTGCGCCGGGCGCGGGGCAAGCTTCAACGCGGCACCTGTGATGATCCCCAACGTCCCTTCCGCTCCGATCATCAGGTTGCGCAGGTCATAGCCGGTGTTGTCTTTGCGCAACCGCGTCAGCCCATGCCAGATGCTGCCATCAGGGCGCACGATCTCTAGCCCCAGACATTGCGCGCGCGCGTTGCCATAACGCAGGACGTTCACCCCGCCCGCGTTGGTCGCCAGCAGCCCGCCAATGCGCGCCGATCCTTCGGAAGCGAGCGAAAGCGGGAAGAGACGCCCGACATCTTCCGCCGCCTTCTGGATATCGGCCAGGATCACGCCGGCATCACAAACCAAAACGTTTTCAACGGGATAGACCTCTCTGATCCGGTTCATCCGTTCAAGGGACAGGACCACCGGCGCAGGGCCATCCTGTTGTAACTGCCCGCCAACCAGACCCGTTCCGCCGCCATAGGGTACGATCCCAATCCGCGCGGCTGCGCAGGCTTTGACGACGGCGGCGACCTCTTCAGTTGACCCCGGCGCAACCACGAGCCCCTGCCCCGCCCAGCGCCCGCGTGGTTCGGACAGGTAGGGTTCTGTGTCGTCCTTGAAAGCCGCGGCAGGCAGCAGATCGCGCAGGGACGCCTCAAACGCGGGGGTGACAGGGTTTAGCATGGCGGCTCCTTTCCCCTGCGATATGGGCCGGTTTCCCGCTTTCGTCTAGGCCGCCTGTGCCGCACCTGCTGCCAGTGTCGCGAGTTTTGCGTAGGCGATATCCGGGTCCACGGCACCAAATCCAGCGAAGGTGCCGAAACCGCAATCAGATCCGGCAATCACGCGTTCCGCCCCGACGATATCGGTAAAGCGGTCGATCCGCTGCGCCACCAGATCGGGATGTTCGACAAAGTTGGTGGTTGTATCCACCACGCCAGGCACCAGCACCTTGTCATCAGGAATATCTGCCTTGCGATCCTTGAACACAGCCCATTCGTGTCCGTGACGCGGGTTCGAGGTCTCAAAGAGCACATAGCGTGATTTCGTGGACATCAGCGTGTCAAACATCTTGGCCATCGGGATGTCGCAGACATGCGGGCCTTCGTAGTTGCCCCAGCAGATGTGCACGCGGACCTTTTCCGCAGGCACATCGGACAGCGCGTGGTTGAGTGCCTCAACATGGCTGTCAGCGATCTTGATGAACGCATCATCGGACAAATCGTTAAACAACATATGACGGGACAGCGCAAGGTCGGGGCAGTCAAGCTGCAGGTCGAGGCCAGCGGCGACAATCGTTTCATATTCCGCCTTCATCGCATCGGCGAGTGCGGCCAGATAAGCCTCGCGCGTTTTGTAGAAATCATTCTGCAAAAACAGAGAGATAACCCCGGGGGAGGCCGCGTTCATAAAGCCCCGTTCAGCGCCGTGTTCGGCCATCGCCGCCTTGAGGTTCGCGATGTCCTTTTCCAACTCACCCTGCCCTTTGGACTTCACCTCGCCCACGCACATGGGCCGCGCGTACTGCGGGGTGCCGCCGTCATTCGCTAAGCGTTTGAGAAAGCTGGGGAATTGTTTGAGATCGGCAGGTGCGTTGCGCGGGCTGTCGCCGTCAAAACCGGTGTAGCGGTCCTTGACGTAGGTGGCGTAGCTGATCTTGGATGTCTCGCCGTCACTGACGATATCAATCCCCGCATCCACCTGTTTTTTCACGGTTTCTGACACGGCGGAGGTCATTGCGGCATCAAAGGCGGCTGGGTCATACGCCTCCCCGTTTTCGCGGGCAAAGATGAAATCCACCACCTCTTGCGTCCGGGGGAGCGATCCGACGTGCGTTGTCTTAACCTTTGCCATTCCTTGGTCCTTCTCTTGCGTATGATTTGCGTACACACCCTGTACACAGGGCGTACATACGGTTGTGCGCCGCTTACGTTAACCTTTCCAGGTGGGGCCAGCCGGATCGCCGGTTGCAACAATATGATAAAGGCTCGCCTCGCCAGTCATTGAGGGCACGGCGCTGTGCGGCAGGTTTTCCGGCACCGACATCGTGTCACCGGGGGCGAGCGTCGCGCTGCCACCGTCCCAGTCGACCCGCCAGTGCCCGCGCATGGGCATCAGGACAGAGGGGCGGTCATGCTGGTGCATCTCGGCACTGGCAGAGGCGCGGGTGACCAATGACACCTCAAACCCCGGCTTGTCGCGCAGCATCGCGTCTTCGCCGATCACTTTGGCGGGTGTTTTATCGGCAAGTGCCACCATGTCCCAGTAGCGGGCGACGTAGTGCGGCACGACCTCTGCCGTTGTCGGTTCGGGGAACTGGGTGAGTTCTTCAGGTGTCAGGAGCGGCATAGGCGCCACGCCTTCTGGCAGGCTCTCCCCCTTTTTGCTGTCATAAAGCTTGCCATTGTCGCCCAGCACCAGCCCGTGATCCTGCGCATCGACAATCACATGCGGCGCCCAGATCACCCCGCCGCCCGCATCGTCACCGCCAAGGATGGCCATGATCATCCCGTAATCGGTGCCGATATTCTCAAACCCCCGAAAGATGCCTGTTGGGATGTTTAAGATATCGCCTTCCTCCAGCACGACTTCCCCGGCGGTGCCATGCTGCCCCCAGAAAAACCGCCAGCGGCCTTTGAGGACAAAAAACACTTCCGCAGTCCGATGCGAGTGGAGCGAGTTGCGGCATTTCGGCGGCTGGCCAGCGGCGCCAATGTTGAACCCGTGCGGGATCGCAATATGCACATGCTGATCAGGGCTTTCGGAAACCCCACCGCCGATGATGGTGAAGTTTTCCTTTTGGTCGGACCCCGGCGTATGCGCGTCGATAAAGGCGGTCTTGCAGGGTTGCAGGTCACCATATCGGACGATGCGGGTTTCCATGTCTTGTGGTGTCATCGGTCTTTCCTTTCGCGTCCCGGACTTGATCCGGGACCTCTGCGCCCGGGATGAGGGGGAGGCCCCGGGTCAGGCCCGGGGCGGGGTCATTGGTGCATCAAAATCTGTTTCCAGATCGCGATCTCGTCATAGAGCGCAAACTCGCGCCGCAGCCCCACACCGTCGGGGCCGTAGGGGCCGAACTCTGCGTGGCACATGCCCATGACGTGCACATGCGCGCCACTGGGTGCGCCGAAACTGCCCCAGCCCTCGTGCACCCCGTCCAGCGACCAGCGGATCGCGGCGCGGGGCGACAGCATGTCGGCGTCCATGCCGATCTGGTGGTGGATCTTGAATTCCGCATGGGGGAAGGACGACCGGAGGCCGACCCAGAATTCGAGGATACCATCCCACCCGGTCACCCGCTTCGCCCCGGCATATTCACCGATACAGGCCCGGTCATAGCTCTGCCGGATATGGGTGAAATCATGGTCCATGATCCGCGTCAGCGTGTCCGCGTAGCGCTGCCCCCACGGGTTGTTGTTCCCTGTACCGTGATAACCGCCGTCAACATCTATCGCCGGGGTGAAGGGTTTGCTGGCCTTCTCTGCCCCGCCTTCGCGCGCGATGATCTCAGCAGCGTAATCCTTCGGGTCCATTCCCAGCTGCCGCACGATCCCGCCATAATCGCGGACAAGCCATTCATCATAGATCGTATCTTCCTTCGCGGCACAGTCGGCGATCACATAGACCTGCCAATGCTTGCCTGTGGCCGGGCCAAATTGGCCGTCGCGGGTGTGGGTGGCTTTCGTCAGCAGGCGGTGGGAGGACAAATAGCCGGTGTTTTCATCGCCAGACCAGATCACATCTTCGCCCAGCAACTCCCGATCCGGGAATTCGTTGATCGTCGCCATGGTGGAGGCGGTGACGGCCTGATTGCCCTTGCTGATTCCCATGGGTGACCGCACCGGGATATCCGGCGCGTAGTAGTGGTTCAGCGTGCCGACGCCCCGATCTTCCCAGATCTCTTTGGTGATCCCGATGATGTAATCGGGAAAGTCTTTCCAGCGGTTGGAAAAGCCTTTCATGTCCTTGGTCCTTTGGTGGTGCCGCG
>JBCBOD010000144.1:0-8736 GCA_039821425.1 Pseudomonadota bacterium | reverse complement strand
TGAGCGCCGTTGCCAATTTCGCCGTCAATGTGGTTTTGCCGGCGCCCACGGGGCCGCCAATTCCGACGCGCAATGGTCCGTTGGGTGACATCGTTGTCCTTTCCAAGGTCATGAGCGGAAAATCCGGGAGGGCAGGTCAGCATGCTGCATCGAGGCGATATCGACAGCAAAGGTTGTGGCGCCAAGATCGTCGAGGCTCGCCGCCTGTGCCTCTTCCGCAATTGTCAGGATGGTGGGGGTTAATCCGGCAAGGATTTGTGCGCCCGCTGTCTGCCCGAGCGGCATCAGCCGCAATGCGGCCTGTACAAGGTTGCTGGCGAAGCCCTGCAGCCAGACTTGGGTGACGGGCAACACAGGCAGACTCTTCAGGCCAGCCGCACGCCCGACGGCGACGGGATAGGCCATATCAGGCAGGTCCAGCCCCCAGACGTCTCGCGTTGTGGCGGCAAAGGCGGCACCCTGTTGCAGGGTTTCCATCCGCCGTTCTTTGCTGGGGGCCAGAGCAGCGGCGAGTGCGGCGGTCTCCTCCGGGTCATCCGCCTCATAGGCAGCGACAAGAAGGATCGCGTCAGACCGGCCCGCGCCGAGTGTCAGCACATCGTGCAACCATGCCGCCAGCCCTTCGGCCCCCGAAACATCCCCCCGCGCGACAGCGCTTTCCAACCCATGCGACCACGCGAACGCCCCGATGGGGTAGGCGGGCGACAACCACTGCGTCAGCATCAGAAGGTCGGCATCACGCATGTGAATGGCTATGGTCGTGGCCCATGGTGCGGCCGTGTCCATAGGCTCCGCCTTCAGGGGTGAACGGCCCGTCCAGGTCGACCACAACCGCGCCAAGCTGTTCCAGCATCGCGCGCATCACCTTCTCACGCTGCACGATCAGTGCGTCGGGCCCGATGGTGCAAGGGGCGTGGCGGTTGCCGATGTGCCAGGCAAGTCGCGCAAGATCACCAGTGACCTTCATCAGGGGTTCATCCGCGGCAAGAACTTCGATCTCGCGCCCGTCTTCCAGCACAAACGCGCCACCAGCATCCACCGATGTAGTCTGTGGCAGATCAACGAGAATGGCCTCCCCACCATCTGTTGTCAGGCGCTTACGACGCAAGAGCCGCGCATCATAGGTCAGGCTGACGGTATCTGCGGCATGATGCACATGATCAGCCACCTTGTGGGCAACGGCAGTCATGCTCAGTTCCCCAAGGCCACAAGCGACGCCAGCTTCGGGTACTCATACCGGCCATCCACACCGTCGGTATAGGCCGTTAGCAGGCCGATCCCCACTTGCGGCAGATAGCTGATATCTTCGATGAACCACTCATCATCGTTGTCATAGCGGATCGTGCTGGGGATCACATCATAGGTGCAGCCTGACAGTGTGATCTGCGTAGCCGCGCCCCAGTTATGGGTCTGTACTTCGGCGAAGGTGCCCGTGCTTTCGCCGATAGTGACATTTGCCACCCATTCGGTGCCGGCTTCCGGGCGCGGCATTGCGTCGACCGACACATCGTAGGCTGTCACATACCGGGTATCGGCAAGCGCCTGACCGTTTTCGCGGTCGAACACGTCCAGCAGATAAACTCCATGCGCCAGCAGATGCTCTGTGACCAGCCCGTCGCCAAAATCAATGATCATTTCAACCAGATCTGGGCCAACGGCGTGGTAGTCTTCGTATTCGCCATCCTCGGCGGTCGCCCGGACGCCACCTTGCAGATCAGCTGATGTGACGCAATTCGCGGCGACGGGAGTGGCAAGCGCGCCAAGTATCAGCGCGCCTACAAACCTTAGGCCTCGCGGCGGAACACCATCTGGATGGCTTCTGCGCGGGTCAGGCCCTTCCGGCGAAGTTCCTCTTCTGACATCGCGCCGATAGCCGCCAGGGCCTGCGTGCGCGAGTTGTTCTCGGCCAGTTTCTCGATCAGGCGACCAAATGCGCGGAACGGTGCCAGCACCAGTTCGACGATCATTTCGCGGTTTGAAATCAGGGTATTGTCGGGACGTAAGCTCATGTTGTGCCTCTTGACGGTAAATCTCTGTCCTCCCTGGAAAAGAGTTAGAACTCAGGTCTGTCATCGACAATGTCCCTTTCCGCATGTCCACTATGCGCTTGATGCAATGTTTAAAATAAGAAGTATCGCTGCGCCATTGGCAGTTCTTCCGCCGGTTGGCAGGTGAGCAGTTCGCCGTCCGCCCGCACCTCATAGGTTTCGGGGTTCACATCAACCGCTGGCATGGCATCGTTGAGTTTCAGGTCTGCCTTGCCGATGTCCCGGCACCCTTCCACCGCCAGCGTTTTCTTGGCCAACCCAAGGCTATCACCGATCCTTGCATCTTGTGCGGCCGCGCTAACAAAGGTCACGGCGGAATTTTCCAACGACCGGCCGTAGGCCCCAAACATGGGCCGCGTGTAGACCGGTTGCGGCGTCGGGATGGACGCATTCGGATCACCCATCTGGGCCGCGACGATCGTCCCACCCATGATCACCATTTCCGGCTTCACCCCGAAAAACGCCGTGTTCCAGAGGCAGAGGTCAGCCCGTTTGCCCACCTCGATGGATCCGACATGTGCAGAGATCCCATGCGCAATCGCCGGGTTGATCGTGTATTTCGCGATGTAGCGGCGGACACGCAGGTTGTCGTTGTCGCCCTCTTCCTCGGCCAGCGCACCGCGCTGCACTTTCATCTTGTGCGCGGTCTGCCAGGTGCGGATGATCACCTCGCCCACCCGGCCCATCGCCTGACTGTCGGACGCAATGATCGAAAACGCGCCCATGTCGTGCAGGATGTCTTCTGCCGCAATCGTTTCACGCCGGATACGGCTCTCGGCAAAGGCCACATCCTCCGGGATCGCCTTGTCGAGGTGATGGCAGACCATCAGCATATCCAGATGCTCATCCACCGTGTTTACCGTGAAAGGGCGTGTCGGGTTGGTGGAGGATGGGAGCACATGGCTCTCTCCACAGATCTTGATGATATCCGGCGCATGGCCGCCGCCCGCGCCTTCGGTGTGGAACGCGTGGATCGTGCGGCCTTTCATGGCCCCGACAGTGTTTTCCACAAAGCCGGATTCATTGAGCGTGTCGGTGTGGATCATCACCTGCACATCCATCGCGTCGGCAACCGACAGGCAGCAATCAATCGCGGCGGGGGTCGTGCCCCAATCCTCGTGCAGTTTCAGGCAGGACGCGCCTGCGTTCACCTGCTCTTCGAGTGCGGCGGGCAGTGACGCGTTCCCCTTCCCCGCAAAAGCGAGGTTCATCGGAAACGCATCCGCCGCCTGCAACATCCGCCCGATGTGCCAGGGGCCGGGGGTGCAAGTGGTCGCCAGCGTCCCATGCGCGGGGCCAGTCCCGCCGCCGATCATGGTGGTCAGGCCGGAATGCAGCGCGTCCTCGATCTGTTGCGGGCAGATGAAGTGGATGTGGCTGTCGATCCCGCCAGCCGTCAGGATACGGCCTTCACCCGCAATCGCCTCGGTCCCCGGCCCGATGATGATATCAACGCCGGGTTGCGTATCGGGGTTGCCCGCCTTGCCTATGCCAACGATCTGCCCGTCTTTGAGGCCGACATCCGCCTTGATGATGCCGGTATAGTCCACGATCAGCGCGTTGGTGATGACGGTATCCACCGCACCATCGGCCCGCGTAACCTGGCTTTGGCCCATGCCGTCGCGGATCACCTTGCCGCCGCCGAACTTGACCTCTTCACCATAGAGCAGGGCATTGTCGCCGGAGCCGCCCGTTGTGGCGGCACCGGCAGAGGAGGCTGTGAGGTCTTTCTCAACCTCGATAATCAGTTCGGTGTCTGCCAGCCTGACCTTGTCGCCCACCGTGGGGCCAAACATTGCGGCGTAATCAGCGCGCGAAATCGTGGCTGGCATGTATCTCTCCGATCAGGTCTTTTCAGGCGCCTTACCCGCTTCCCAGGGGGCATCAGCGATGGTCACGGTCTTGCCGCGCTTGGGTGCGGGTTTGGCAGGTGCGGTTGCCGGGGCTTCCGGTTTGGCCGCTGCCGGTTTGGGGGTCTCCGCCGCTCTTGGTTTGGCCGCTTTCTTGGGTGCCGCTTTCGCCTTTGTCGGTGCCTTGGTGGCGGCCATTGTAGCCGCGGGCTTAGCGGTATCCGCTTTCGCGGCAGGCTTCGGCGCGGCCTTCTTTGCGACGGGCTTGGCTTGTTTTGCTGCTGAGGCGGCTTTCGCTGCTGGCTTTGCTGGCGTTGCCTCGGCCACGGGTTTCGCCGCTTCGGCCTTTATCGGTGTTGCGGCGGGTTCTGCCACTGCCACTGCCAATTTCGGGGCAGGCGCAGGTGCTGCGGCTTTCGGCGCAGCAGGTTTCTTTGCAGGCGCGGCCTTCTTCGCAGCAGTTGCTGGTTTCTTCACCTCAGCGGGCTTGGCGTCTGGCGCTGCAGTCTTGGCCTTTGGCGCAGCCGTTTTTTTGGCTGCGGGGGCCTTTGGCGCCTTGGGTTTCTTTGTTGGTGTCGCAACCTTCTTGGCGACTGGCGCCGCAGCCGGTTTTGCGGCGGGCATCAAAGGGGCAAGCATCGCGCGCTGTACGGCAACGCCCTGATCAACGAGTGCGGCGTTCAAACGCATCTGGCGGCCAATCACCGCGCTGGCAGCGCGCATCACTTCGGCGGAAACGGTCAGTGTGTAAGCGGGTGTCATAAGGGAATCCTTGGGCATGAATGGGTTTTCACAGCCCAGCATACAGCATCCACAATGCAGCTGCAGCAATTTTCTGCACCGCAGAATATCATCCGAGAGGCCCCATGACATGAGCGTTGAAACCAAAGATGTTCCGCGCGCCGGCAATCGGGATCAGGTTCACCTTACGCCGTTGACCGGGCTCGAACCGGACCGCGGTACCGGCGGCAATATCAAGGCGCATGCCGCGTGCCGCATCGCGATCAAAATCAAGCGCGCTGTTGGTTTCCGCAAAGTGGAAATGTGAGCCGACCTGCACCGGACGGTCGCCGGTATTGGCCACTTCCAATGTGATTGCCGTCGAAGATGCGTTCAACGTCAGGCTGCCCTCGGCCACGATCAACTCACCCGGTTTCATCGCGCATCCTCCTTATCATCTTGCCAGAAATACTCATCTTCAACGGATCGGATCATGCACCGTCACCAGCTTCGTGCCGTCGGGAAACGTCGCCTCTACCTGCACTTCGTGGATCATCTCGGCGATACCATCCATGACCTGATCACGGGTGATCACCTGCGCGCCTGCCTGCATCATGTCAGCGACGGATCGGCCATCGCGCGCGCCTTCGACCACCGCATCGGTGATCAGCGCAATCGCCTCGGGGTGGTTCAGCTTCACCCCGCGGGCCAGCCGTTTGCGAGCGACCTCTGCCGCCATGGCGATCAGCAGCTTGTCTTTTTCACGGGGGGTCAGTTGCATTTCTCAAAGTCTCCAGACACGGGGCAAGGGGCCTGTGGCCAGCGCCTCCACCACCGGGATCAGTTGGCGGCGCAGCGCAAAGCCATCCTGCGCCAGAAGCCGGATCAATAACAAGTCATCGGCAATCAGGCTGGCGCCGCTTTCGGGTGCGAGGTCGATTTTGCTCATTGCTTGGGCAGCCTGCGGCCCGGCAAGCAACACGGTGGCCATAGCCCCTGCCCCATTCCCCGTTGCCTTGCCAGCCATCAGTGCCTGCGCGTCGCCATTCAGGCGGACGGCATCGGCAAAGACCAGATGACCATCGCGCCAGACCCGCCAGTGATCAGACAGAAACATCTGATGCACGATCTCGCCCATTGCGGTGCGGCCAAGGATAACAGGCTCTACCAGCAGTGCAGTCGCATCA
Organism: Pseudomonadota bacterium; assembly: GCA_039821425.1. GTDB lineage: Bacteria > Pseudomonadota > Alphaproteobacteria > Rhodobacterales > Rhodobacteraceae > Yoonia. The sequence goes on along the minus strand of JBCBOD010000144.1, from coordinate 2,931 downwards.
CCGGAAAGCCGCACGTCCAATCGGCGCGACAAAGCGGATTGATCGAAGATGATAGTTTCCTGCGGCAGCCAATCGACCCGCCCACCAGCAGCCACATCCAGACTGACACGAACCTGCGCCACCTGCCCCGGCATCGCGCGATAGGCCCGTTCCGCCGCTTGAGAGGAGACAACCGTATGCGCCCCGGCATCACAGGCGATTGCCAGATCAAACCGGTCCCCGCCCGTCAGCCCGCCGGCGGTGTTGAGGAACACGGCGTCCAAAGCGTTGCCGCGGACCTTGGGAAACAGCGCCTTCAGTGAGCCCTTCTGGTGCAGGTCGCCAATCACTGTCTCTGCGCCTCGGCGCTTTGCGCGCAAATCCAACGCGCCAACGGCCCGGGGTGCCAGTGGGGCGGCATCCAGTGGTTTGATTTCGGCGGCGTAGGTGATGGCAGTCTTCCGGTCTTGTCTTGCGGATACCCTGCACCGGCAGGTGTGTCGCTGGCGAGTCCCGTCACCGCATCAGCCGCCTAGACCCGCTCAAAGCCATCGCCTTCGCCCAAAAATGCGGCAGAAACAGCAAAGGGCGCCACGACGGGCGCCCTTTGCGTTGGAAATTGAGTTGGGTCAGTCGGTCTGATCCATCCGCACCGAGTAACGAACATCACCCTTCACCGGCTGTGACCAGTGCAAGGCCACGTCACGCTGATCACTGCCCTGCCGCCCTTCTGCCCACGGCAGATCAAAGACGGCAGCCTCACTTGCGTTCGTCACAGCGCCCTGCGGCATGATGCTTTTGACCGACATCGCATAGCCATCGAACGGCAACGCCGTCCCCGTCTCGACCACCCATGTCGCGGCCTCTGTCGCTTGGGTGTGGGTCAGATATGCCGGGTTCGCGACCTCTTCGACCACGTTGTGGAAGGTGTTCGCGGTGAAAACGAACTCGCGCGTCTTGGCATAGTCGAGATCGGCGAAGGTTGTATCCACATTCTCCACCCTGTCGATGAAACCGTTAAGCGAGCGGAACACGTTCCCGACCACTGAAAAGCCGTTGATGAAATGGCCCGGCCCATAGGGTTTGATCACGATGAAGTTGACCCAGCTCGCCACATCGTTGGTGGTGAACATATTCCCGGTGATTGTCAGCCCGCCATAGGAAAACTGCGCGCCCAGCGCTGGTGTCGCGTCATGCTCATTCGTCCATTCGATGAAATTGTTGTCGATGTAATTGCCGGTGAAGATGCTTTTAGGGTTTGGCAGGGTCAGGACGACACCACCCATGCGCACCCCATTCACCTGATCATCGCCGTGGAACCAGTGGTTGCTGGTGATCAGGTTGCCGGAACCTGCAAGCACACAGAAATGCTTGAAGCGGCTGACGCGGTTGCCGCGGATCTTCACGTCGTTGGCGTTGGCGTTGAACCCGATGCTGACGCGCGAGGCGACATCGACATCCTGCTCGTCCGAGATCAACTGGCACCGGTCCAGCATCATGCCCTGGCAGCCGCGACCGGGCGACGTGATGCCACGGTCCTTGGGCTTGTTCACAAAGCAATCGCGCACATGGAAGGTAAACCCGTCGGGCGCCATCATGATCCCGCTGGCAACACCCCGCCCCTGAAACTCGATATCATCGAGAATGAACTGGCTCAGCTTCACGTAGCCCGAGAAGTCGAGCATGTATTTGAAGCGGGTGAAGGTGAAGACCTGCGTGCCCTCGGCATCGTAGAGCGGCATGCTCAGGTCCAGCGTCTGCGCACTGACATTGACGGCAGTCACGTAGATCTCGCGCCCCACCCCATTGCCGGTCACCAGCGAACCGACAGCGATGTTGGCGATATCCACGACATTGGTCAGGCGCTTGTCATCGCTGGCTGAATAGGCCGCTTGTGACGTCACAACATCCGTGTCCCAGGCTGCGCCGTCGGCGGGTTGAAACTGTCCGTTGCGGATGACGCGGCGCGTCTCAAACCGGTCGCGCGTCGGGTCAGCGGCCTGCATATCGACGGGTTCGCTCAGCAGCACACGCCGCCCGCAGAGATCAAGCGAATCGTGGTCGGCAAAATTGATGAGCGCCTGATAGGCCTTCTTGAAGGCCATTTCCTCGTCCTGAAAGGCCGCAAGATAGGTGTCATAATCAAAGCGCTGTTGCAGAATGAACCGGTGCTCAGGTGCCTGCACGATGCGGCCCTGAAAGCGCACATCGCTTTCCATCGTGACCGAATTTTCCAGAAGGTAATCACCCTCAGGCACCATCACCGTGCGCCCGTTGGCCGCCGCATCAGCCGCATCAAAGGCCGCGCTGTCGTCGGTGACCCCGTCACCCTTGGCCCCGTAGTCGCGCACGTCGACCAGGCCCACAAGATCACCGGTGAAGGCAGAGGTCACATCAGTGATCTCGATATCATCAAGGCGAACCACACCGCCCGTCGGACCTGTCAGATCAATCCCGACATGGCCGTAGTCCGCGCCGTTCCAGACCAGATCAACGCCGCTCCGATCTGCCGTCGCAATGATCGCCGTGATCTCGACAATCTCGCCATAGGTCGTCAGCTGCGTCGAAGGCCCGCTAGTGGGCAGTGCCGTTAGCTCAACACCACCGAGCAAGCCGACCCAACCTGCGATCCGCACCGCGGGCAAGGCGCCAGTAATAGCCTTCACCCGCGCCTTCACCTGCAGATAGCAACCCGGGTAGACAGGCGTCTCGCCCATGTAGCGGACTTGCTGGGTCACATCGTTCTTGAGCAATTCCAAGCACCCGCCAAAATCCTGATCAGCGGCCACAAACACGCCGGACCCGCTGATAGCATAGGTATCCGACCCCGGCGTGCCATCGCCGCTGGACCAGACGCCAAGGCCAGCCGAAAACGGCAGCGGGTTAAACACAATTCCATCGGTGATCGTCTTGTTCATCGCGGGGGCCCCTTTGACATGAAATGCGAAAGGG
>JBCBOD010000194.1:0-4149 GCA_039821425.1 Pseudomonadota bacterium | reverse complement strand
TGCCCAGCCAGCTTTATGAACACTGGTTGGAGGTGCCGGAGGTGCTGGCGGAGTTTGCGACCCATGCGGAGACGGGGGAGGCGATGCCCAAGGACTTGCTCGACCGGATGCTGGGGGCCGCGACCTATGACATGGGGTTCCAGACGGTGGAATACGTGGCCTCGGCCCTTGTTGATCTGGGCTTTCACGACGGCCCGGCACCCGCCGACCCGATGCAGCGGCAGGCGGAAATCCTCGAAGAGATCGGCATGCCGCGCGCGATCCGCATGCGCCACGCCACGCCGCACTTCGCCCATGTCTTCGCCGGTGACGGCTATTCCAGCGGCTACTACAGCTACATGTGGTCCGAGGTCATGGACGCCGACGCCTTCGCTGCTTTTGAGGAGGCGGGCGGGCCTTTCGATGCGGAAACGGCGAAGCGGCTGGAGGAGACGGTGCTGTCGTCCGGCGGCTCCGTGGACGCGGCGGAGCTTTATACGGCGTTCCGGGGACGGTTGCCGGGGGTTGAGGCGCTGTTGAAAGGGCGGGGGTTGGATAAGGCGGCCTAAGGTGTCTGGCTGATACGGCGTTTCAAAGCCTCATAGAGGCGGTCATAATCCGCGTTGTTTGGCAAGGATGCCTTGGCAATCCAAAGCATTCCACCCCGATGCAAAACGCCCAAGTGTTTGGGAAACCAAATCAGGCGGTTGATGTCTTTGAGGGCGATGTCGCTCTTCCGGTGACTGATTGCACCGGTTGGTGCGACCAGGCGTGTGTCAGACAGAGTGATCAGACGTTCCGGCCTGCGACTGGCCCAAATCAGCAGCAGACCGTAGACAAAAAGACCGCCGAAAACCGCCGTGCCGACGAGGCTTGTTGAGCTGACTTCGGCCAGAAGTACCCCAACTGCCATTAATGCCAGCGGGGCGCTGCAACCTGCGATGACCATGCCGGCCAGTCGGTTTGCGCGAAAGGGGATGGTGATGGTGTCCACCAAATACTCAGTCCCTGATCTCTGCCTCGCTCACGCCCCAAATCTGATCCTTCATCACCCAGCCGCGGTAACCGCCCGCGGTCAGGTGGCACCAGTCTGGGGTGCAGTCCCCGAGGCGCGCCACGACACCGGGTTCGACCATGGCGTTCTCGCGCGCGCCGTCTTCGGGCCGCGCGCGTAGGACGACGTTGTCGGCATTGACGAGAGCCGTGCGGGCACCTGACAGCATCCGGTAGTGCACCCAGCCGCCTTGCCCGTCACGGTCGATCACACGCCGCCAGTGGCCGTATTCGGCCACCACCTGCAACGGCATGCTGGGCCGTTTGAACACCCAGTCAATCCTGTGGGAAAGGGAGGGCCCACGGCGCACGTTCGCCTCACTCGCGCGCAGAGATACGAACCGGGGCAAGGGCAGGTTGGTTTCAGGGCCTATGGCCGGGCCGCTGTCGGCCACTTGTGCCGCAGCACCAGACATCATCAGCGTCGTCACAGCCCCCGCGACAACCCAATGACGGAGCCATTTCGCCAACGCACCCATCACGCACCTTAAACTGCTCGAATCCCGGGCGCGGTTCTTGTACTGCGCGCCTCTTTCGCGCAACCTGCCACGCGAGGAACCAATTGAAAACCCGGGGAGGGGTCAGGCATGGCGGGAAAGCGGTTGAGTGTTGTTGTCACGCGACGGTTGCCCGAAGTTGTCGAAACCCGCCTGACAGAGCTTTTCGACGTCAAGCTGCGCACCGAAGACACCCCGATGAGCGCCGATGAATTGGCCGAGGCGATGGCGCATGCGGATGTCTTGGTGCCGACGATCACCGATCAGATTGATGGCAAGTTGCTGGCGCGTGCGGGCAATCAACTCAAACTGATCGCGAACTTTGGCGCCGGTGTGGATAATATTGACGTATCGACCGCGCGGCAGCGGGGCATCCATGTCTCCAACACGCCGGGTGTCGTGACCGAAGACACCGCCGATATGGTCATGGCGCTGATCCTTGGGGTGACCCGGCGGCTGAGCGAAGGTTTGCGGCTGGCACAGTCTGACGCGTGGGAAGGCTGGTCGCCCACCGCGATGCTGGGCGGACGGATCAAGGGGCGCCGCCTGGGTATCCTCGGGATGGGCCGGATTGGTCAGGCGGTGGCGCGCCGCGCGGCGGCTTTTGGCATGCAGGTGCACTACCATAACCGCAAGCGCCTGCGGCCTGAGGTGGAAGAGGCGCTTGATGCGACCTATTGGGACAGCCTTGATCAGATGGTGGCCCGCGTCGATATCCTGTCGATCAACTGCCCGCATACGCCCTCCACCTTTCATCTGATGAACGCGCGGCGGTTGAAATTGATGAAGCCCGATGCGGTAATCGTGAATACCTCGCGTGGCGAGGTGATTGACGAAAACGCGCTGACACGGATGCTCCGCGCAGGAGAGATCGCGGGGGCGGGCCTCGACGTGTTCGAGCGCGGGCACGAGATCAATCCGCGCCTGAAGGAACTGCCCAATGCGATCCTCTTGCCCCATATGGGATCGGCCACGCTCGAAGGCCGGATCGAGATGGGCGAGAAGGTGATCATCAACATCAAGACGTTTGCCGATGGGCACAGACCGCCCGACCTGGTGGTTCCGGCGATGCTATAAAGGGGGCTAATCCGGCCTGTTGAGCTACGCATTGGTGAGAGTTGCCCCAATCCTGAGCAATGCGAGCTGGCAAGCGGCAAAACCTTGCTAAACAATTGCTCACATCCCGCTTTCACGGCCCTTTGCCTTGGGCGGATTGCTGAAATCTGATATACTCTTTGTATTACAAAATTTCATTTCAAAGCGCAGCCGACGCAATTTCGCCTTGTCGCGCTGTGCAAACAGCGGAGCAATTTACATGAGCTATTTGGGATTATTATGTCTTGGCCTGTTTGTGGGCGGTGTCATCGGAATGGGCGTAACTGAGGGAAAGGTCTGGGGGTCTGGCCCGGGAGCCTTTGCTACGATTTTTGGTGCGGCACTGGGTGGCTCGTTGGGCGTATTTCTTCAGTTCGCGCCTGACCTGGGCGATGCGGTCTTTGCTTATCCAATGGGGCTTGTGTTGGGCTTCATTTGGCCGTTCGTCCGAGGGTCATGGGGTATCGTAAAGGAGGGAGACGAGGGAAGCTTTACCTTCGCCCTTGGGCATGTGCTCGTTTTGCTGGCGTTATCAGCCTTTGTGCTCGCGATGATGATGTTTCCGGAGATGCGCGCTTGGATCGAGCGGCCAACGTCAGGCTAGAATCGCAGTAGTGGGTGGCCAACACCCACTACCCACCCCACGTCTCCGGTATCTTCTGCGCCTGCACCGCCTCGTCGACGATCGCGATGTAGCGGTCCATGGAATGCGCAACAAAGCGTCTGTCAATGTTTGTCTTGAACCGCACGGCCCGCCCCATGTGGTGAAAATCGCCGGGCAGTTTCGGGACGATATCGTCGGACCGGTTGATGAGCAGGCAGCGCCCATCGTGCACCACCCTGTTTCGTGACTTCTTGGGGCGTGGTGCTGCAAAACCGATGGCGGGCGCGTTGTAGCTTTTCGACAGGATCTGCGTCGCCGCAGCCCCAAGCGAATGGCCGATGATGTACTCTGGCGTCACATTCAGCCCTTTCAGCCAGTCAAACACCACGCGCGAATACTGCAGGAAACCCTGATGCCACCTTGTGCCAGAGGCACCTTTTTCGGTGCCGCCCGCACTCATGGTCAGGCGCTTGTTGCCAAGGTTCAGGACCCGCAGGTTAAACTTCAGATAGTCACGGACGGAGTTGGAACCGGGCAAGAGCAGGATGTTCCCCTCCAGCACATGTGCTTGAACGTCGTTGTGGTCGAGCGAATGGATGACCGGCGGATCCACGATCAACCCGGCGGTGTAGCTTGCTTTTGCCAGTGTGGCGGCGTCCCTGATGCGATATGTCGTCATAATATCCCCCTCAAATGACAACAGAGCAGCACATCAGGGACGTTCTGCCTAGTGAGGAATGCCTGACCACAGCCAACCCGTGTCGGTTTTGCACACCAAGCGGTCGGCTGGTTCTGTCGCGCTGCGCGCGTTTGGCGCAATCTGTCGGCGGAGCCGCATCAGGGAGTCGCGCGCATGAAAACCCAAGTGAAAGCATTGGTCGTCGGTGGTGGCGCCGTGGGCACGTCAATCGCCTATCACCT
>JBCBOD010000149.1:0-8466 GCA_039821425.1 Pseudomonadota bacterium | reverse complement strand
CGCTTCTTCGCCCTGTTCCCCTTCCTGATGGAGAAAGCCGCCTAACATGGACTTCGGAACCCTTCTGCAGATGCTGGACGCAACCCTGCGTCTGGCAACGCCGCTTCTGCTGGCCTGTCTTGCGGGCCTCTATTCAGAGCGTGCCGGTATCTTTGATATCGGTCTGGAAGGGAAAATGTTGGCCGCTGCGTTTCTGTCCGCTGCCATCGCAGCCGTGACAGGAAACGTCTGGCTGGGGCTTTTGGCGGGTATCGCCGCCTCGATGGTTCTCTCCATCGTGCATGGGCTCGCCTCGATCACGTTCCGCGGAAACCAGTTGATTTCCGGGGTCGCGATCAACTTTCTTGCCGCGGGCCTCACGGTCGTGGTGGCGCAAAGCTGGTTTGGCCAGGGCGGGCGCACACCCCAGTTGGGCGGTGAAGCACGTTTTAATCCGATTGAACTGCCGTTTGCCGAGGCATTGTCCGGCGTCCCATTGATCGGCCCGATCTATGCAGAGCTGATTTCAGGGCACACTGTGCTGGTTTACCTCGCCTTGCTGACGGTGCCTTTGACGTGGTGGATCCTATTCCGCACCCGCTTTGGCCTACGCTTGCGAGCGGTGGGTGAAAACCCTGCTGCAGTCGATACCGCGGGTGTCTCCGTCATATGGTTGCGCTTTGCCGCCGTTGGCATCTGCGGCGTGCTATGCGGGGTTGCGGGGGCCTATCTTTCAACCTCCGTTCCTGCGGCTGGCTTTGTCAAAGATATGACCGCTGGTAGCGGCTTTATTGCCCTGGCCGCTCTGATCTTTGCAAAGTGGCGCCCATGGTACGCGCTCTTCTCTTGCATGCTGTTTGGCTTTCTTGAGGCGATGTCACTGCGGCCCGACGTGATTGAGGGGGTTGTTGGTTTCCAGATCAATGGGCAGCTGCTGGACGTGCTGCCCTATATTCTCACCGTCGTGATCCTCGCTGGTTTCGTCGGCAAAGCCATCCCGCCACGTGCCGGGGGGGAGCCTTATGTCAAAGAACGCTGAGGTCCTCGCTGCGCAGGTCCGTGGGCAAGCGGGCGACGCACCGGTCAAACTCGGGCTGATCCTCGGGTCCGGCCTTGGGCATATCGCGGATGAGGTGGATGGCATCGCCATCGACTACGCCACCCTGCCCGGTTTTCCGCACGCCGGTGTCTCTGGTCACAACCCCAAGCTGGTGATCGGTGATCTGGAAGGCGTGCGCGTCGCCGTCTTTGGCGGTCGCGCACATTACTACTAAAGCGGGCGTGGTGATGCCATGCGGCTCCCGCTGGATGTGCTGCGCGAGTTGGGGGCAGAGGCAATGATTGCCACCAACGCCGCCGGGTCACTGCGCCCCGATATGCCGACCGGCAGCATCATGTGCCTGACTGACCACATCAATTTTTCCGGCCTCAACCCGCTGATTGGTGAGCCGACCGACGGACGTTTCGTGCCGATGATGGATGCCTATGATCCGGAGATCCGGGCCGGACTGATGGCGGCCGCGCAATCCGCCGAGATCGAATTGGCCGAAGGCATCTACGCTTGGTACTCCGGCCCCTCGTTTGAAACACCCGCCGAGATCCGTGCCATCAAGATGCTGGGTGCTGATGCCGTTGGGATGTCCACGGTGCCGGAAGTGATCCTTGCCCGCTTCCTCGGGCTCAAGGCCGCCGCCATTTCTACCATTACGAACATGGCCGCTGGCATGAGTGACGAGGCGATCAGCCATGAACATACCAAGGCGATGGCGCCCATCGGTGCCGCAAAGCTCGAAAAGACATTGCGCGCCTATCTGCGCGGGCTGGCATAAGGCCAATTTCGCAGCAAAGCTAAGTCCAGAAGCCCGAATTGCTGCAATTGCAGCATAAATTTCGGCAGGGGGTTTGACTCGGGCGCCCCATCGGGTGTTTTGTGCCGCCACTGGCACAAGCGCCGCTGGACCCGTTCATGCAGATCTACCTACCCATCGCCGAGGTTTCGGTGAACGCCTTTCTTCTATTGGGTCTGGGTGGCATCGTGGGCATCCTCTCCGGCATGTTCGGCGTTGGTGGCGGCTTTCTGATGACGCCGCTGTTGTTCTTTATCGGCATCCCGCCCGCCGTCGCGGTGGCGACCGAGGCCAACCAGATCGTCGCCTCGTCCTTTTCCGGCGTGCTGGCGCATCTCAAACGCAAGACTGTCGATCTGAAGATGGGAACGGTCTTGTTGATAGGCGGGCTCATAGGGTCCGGCCTCGGGATCATCATCTTCAACTACCTCAAATCGCTGGGTCAGGTCGAACTGCTGGTGCAGCTTTGCTATGTCGTCTTCCTTGGGATGATCGGCAGCCTGATGTTTCTGGAAAGCCTCCGCGCGATCCGTCGGGCGGGCCAATCAGGCGGCGCGCCCGTACCTACGCGGCGCAAGCACAACTGGGTGCACAACCTGCCCTTCAAGATGAAATTCCGGGTGTCAGGCCTTTACATCTCGGTCATCCCGCCGCTGCTGGTGGGTGTGCTGGTCGGTATCCTTGCCGCGATCATGGGTGTCGGCGGCGGTTTCATCATGGTCCCGGCGATGATCTATCTGCTGGGGATGCCCACAAAGGTGGTTGTGGGCACCTCGCTCTTCCAGATCATTTTTGTCACCGCTTTCACGACGATGCTGCACGCCACCACGAACCAGACGGTCGATGTGGTGCTGGCTGTGCTTCTGCTCGTCGGCGGCGTGATCGGCGCGCAGATCGGCACGCGCATCGGAGTCAAGATGAAGGCAGAACAGTTGCGCATCCTGCTGGCAATCATGGTGCTTGCGGTCTGTGGCAAGCTCGCCTTTGACCTGCTGGTCATGCCTGCGGAACTCTACAGCCTTGGCGCCGGGGGGCATTCATGATCCGCTGGCTCGCCCTTCTTATGCTCTTCGCCCTGCCTGCCAAGGCAGAGGAAATCGTGCTTGGCCTCAGCCGCGATGAAGTCGCTATCACAGCCACCTTTGAAGGTTCCGACATCCTCGTGTTTGGCGCAATCAAACGCGAAGCACCCGCAGACGCCGACAGCCAGCTGGGCGTCATCGTCACCATCGCCGGGCCCGATCAGCCCGTCATGGTGCGCCGCAAGGACCGCCGTCTTGGCATCTGGGTGAACACCGACGCGGTGGAGGTTGATGCCGCACCCTCCTTCTATGCCGTCGCCTCCTCTGGCCCAATGCGCGACGTCCTGAAAGATACTGAAGACCTGCGCCACCGCATCACCATCCCCCGGATCATCCGCAGTGTCGGGGCGGAGATTGATAACAGCTTGGATTTCACCAACGCGCTGATCCGCATCCGTGCGGGGCAAGAACTCTATCAGGTGCAGGAAGGGGCGGTGAGCGTCGATCAGGAAACGCTCTTTCGCACTGCGATCACTCTGCCGGCGAACCTGACGGAAGGCGACTATGAAGCGCATATCTTCCTGACCCGAGATGGCGTTGTGGTGGACGACTATGTCACCACGATCCCGGTGCAGAAGGTTGGGTTGGAGCGCTGGCTTTACAACCTCGCACATGACAACGCGCTGATCTATGGGCTGATGTCGCTGGCCATTGCGATTGCTTCGGGCTGGCTCGCCTCTGCGGCGTTTTCGCTTCTGCGCCCTTAGCCCCGCCCGATGTGCGGCAAGGTCGTCGCCATCACCATCATCGTCTGCACGTTCGCCTCTGGCGGCAGGTTTGCCATGTGAAAGACACTGCGCGCCACGTCCTCCACCGCCATGCTGGGCAGCGGGTCCAGACCCTGCGCCGCCCGTGTCTTTTCAAGGTTTTTTACCAGATCTGTCCGCGCATTGCCGATATCAATCTGCCCGCAAGCGATATTGAAAGCACGGCCATCTAGTGACAGCGTCTTGGTCAGCCCGCTGACCCCATGTTTCGTCGTCGTGTAGCAGACAGAACCTTCGCGCGGCGTATGGGCCGAAATCGACCCATTGTTGATAATCCGCCCACCCTGCGGGTCTTGTGCGCGCATTGCGGCAAAGGCAGCGCGGGCGCAGAGGAACATGCCGGTCAGGTTCACGTCCACGACCGCCTTCCAATCCGCAAGGTTGACCTGATCAATCGTCGTCTGCGGCCCGAACATGCCGGCATTGTTGAAGAGCACATCGAGGTGGCCGAACGCGGCAAAAGCCGCCTGCACGGCGCCCTCATCTGTCACGTCGCAGGGCAAATGTACGGCGTTCTCATGGGTAACTTCCGCCAGCGCCTCCGCCCGTCTGGCGATCAGGCCGACGCGCCAGCCTTCTGCCAGGAAATGCTCTGCCGTGACGCGCCCGATCCCGCTGCTGGCGCCAGTGATAATGATCGCCTTCATACTTCTTCCCCCGTCAATTCCAGTGGTGCTGCTGGTGCCTGCAGGTCATCCACGCGCAAGACGCCGGAAGGCCGCGCGAGCCGGTTGCGCACGACCCAGCGCAACTGCGTCTCGGCCCGCGTGATCGCCACATAGGCCAGCCGTTTCCACAGGGGCTGCCCCGCCTCCACCCGGCCCATGCGGCTCGCGGCATAAATGTCTGGCGCAAAGACCTGCACCGTGTCCCATTGCGAGCCTTGCGCCTTATGGATCGTCACCGCTGCGCCATGCAGAAAGGTCGCGCCCATGCGGGCGGCGAAGGGGATGAAGGGTTCCTCCTCCCCCTCCTGTTCGATCTTCACGATGCTGGCGGCACTGACCTGCGGATCTTCTGCCCCCGTCACGTGCAGGCGCGAAAACCCCGGTTTGCGGCCGGGCCCAAGGTAGATGACCTGCGCACCCTTGATCAGGCCGCGCGCCTCCAGGTCGAGGCGTTTCTTGCGGTGTTTCAGCGGCAGCTCAATACCGTCGCAAATCAGCGGCTCACCTTCCAACAGCTCATCATCTGGCGCGCCAAAAGCCGCGCGGAAGGCGTGGATCAAACGAATACGCGTGGCGTTGCGCCAGACAAGGCAGGGGGAACGGGCCATCAGATCCGCCTCCACTCTTTGCGCCATGACAACACGATCGTCCGAGGCGGCGGCCTCCTCCACCATCTTCTCGAAGCCATAGAAATCAAGCTGCGGGTCGGCCAGCGCATGGGCCAGATCAAGGATCGGGTTGCCCGCATCCTGCCGGTGAATGCGATTGAGCGACAGCACGCGCGGCGCAGGCAGCGTCTCAAACACCATCCCACCGGTGGACTGCACTGGCGGCAGCTGCGCAGGATCCCCAAAGAGCAGAAGCGTTGGGAAGATCTCTTGCAGGTCCTCGAACTGCTTCTCGTCAAGCATGGAGCTTTCATCGACAAAACCGATGTCCAGCGGCTCCTCCCGCCGTTTCCAGCCGGTAATGAAGTCACTGCCACGCAACCCAGCAGCGGCGAGCGCCGCCGGAATGGACTTGTTGGCCTGATAGGACGCAAAGGCACGGTCGAGCGCGATTTCCGTCAACCCCTCGATCTCTGGCCTGTCGCCCTGCCCGGCCAGCCATTCGGCCACTTTCTCGTACTCAGGGTCATAGACGGGCGTGTACAGGATGCGGTGGATCGTCGTCGCAGGCACACCACGCGACCGCAGCACGCTCGCCGCCTTGTTGGTGGGTGCAAGGATTGCCAGCGTGCGCCGGTCCTTGCGTTTGCGCCCTTCCCAATCACCGGAAATCACGTCAACGCCCGCCTCTTCCAGCGCCTGATACAGCTTGGCGAGCAGCATCGTCTTGCCCGACCCCGCCTTGCCGATCACCGCCATGACCGACGGGCTGTCAGACTTTGGCGGTTGCAGCAGGCTGTCGTCCAGATCAATGCCGGATTGGCGCATGGCGACGGCAATGCTGTCCCAGGCTTCGGCCTGATCATCGGAAAAGGTGATGGCGGGGGCGTTCATGAGGGCACCCTATCCGGCGCCGCGCGCCGCATCCAGCGGGAACCCGTGGCGTCAGCCTTCGAAAAAGTCGTGAACCGGATTGAGACCCGACAGTGCCGGTCCGTCAATTTCGATCAGACCACCTGCCGCTGCCATCGCCACGGCCTGCATCGTGTTCCGGCACCCCAGTTTGAAACGCGCATTCTCGATGTAGGCGCGCAATGTGTGTTCTGAGATATTCAGAAGCACGGCAACCTTGCTGCGGCTCATCCCCATCCCGAGACAGCGCAGTGCATCCGTTTCCCGGGGGGAAAGTGCGGGGTGTCTTTCGCTGTCTCCACGCGCCCTTTGTTCGGTCAAGGCACCATGCAGGTAGTGCGCTGCGAGTGTCAAAGTCACAAGGCGGCGCTGCATGAAACGGCCCCAGGCCGCAGGGCCTGCGTCACTGGCGGCTGATAAGACCAGAAGTTGCCTGTTCGGGCCATGCAGTGGGATAGAAACCCCTTGCGATCCAAGCGATTGGAAATACTGCTGAGGGCCAGGTGGCGGCGGCAACGCGGACCAGTCAACCGGTGTATCCGCCGGCAGGCAGGCCAGAATGGCAGGGTCAGATTTTTGAAGTTGGTCCTGCAGATAGCTCGTGATGAAGGCCGCCGGCAACGCACCCCACAGATGGGTCTTGTGCTCACCCGCAATGGCCAACAGGCCCATATGTGCCAATCCCAGGTCAGCACACAGCTGACCTAGGGCCTCTGTCACCTCATCCGGTGCCGTGATCCGATTGAGTGCCTGTCGGAAGTATTCCAGAATCAAACGCGTCACCCCGTGCCAGAGGGGACGGCCGGTCCGCGGCAGATCTGATCTCTGCCACGGCGACGCGCGCTGCCTCTTCCAGTTGCGCGGTCAATTGCGGCATATCGTTCTTGCGGGCGAAATTCCGTAAGTCTGCCAGAACGTCAACGATCCAATCCTGTCCCACGGAAATCCTTCTCTGCAAATAGTTAACGAATAGTTAACAACCTATGGTAGCATTCAGCATCCGTTGTGACCATCCGCAGGATACGCCCCCCCATATCCGGCCCATCAAAAAAGGCGCGGCTGAAATCAGCCGCGCCAGGTATGGGAATACAAAGTGCACCACTTAACGGTTCAGGGACGCCTCAAGCGTGTATTCAAATGTCCGCAGGCCCATTTGCGGCGACTGCACCAGGACCGCCATATTGCCGGGCTTGTGTTCGTTGCGGCGCATTTTGATATGTGCCGCGGGAATGTCACCCCATTCAAAGCATTCGGACATGCATGGGTCAAGCCGTTGCTCCAGCATCAGCTTGTTGGCGGCGCTTGCTTGCGCAAGATGGGCAAAGTGGCTGCCCTGCAGGCGTTTCTGGTGCATCCACATGTAGCGGACGTCAAAGGTGCAGTTGAACCCTGTCGTACCTGCGCAGATCACCACCATACCGCCCTTTTTGCAGACCAGGGATGAGACCGGGAATGTCGCCTCGCCCGGATGCTCGAACACCATGTCGACATTCACGCCCTTGCCCGTAATCTCCCAGATCGCCTTGCCGAACTTGCGCGCCTCTTTCAGCCATGAATTGTATTCGGGCGTGTTGACGGTGGGCAGTTGGCCCCAGCAATCGAAATCATTGCGGTTGATGACGCCTTTGGCACCCAGCGACATCACAAAGTCACGCTTGCTTTCGTCGCTGATGACGCCAATCGCATTGGCCCCAGCCGTATTGATCAGCTGGATCGCATAGGACCCCAGACCGCCGGATGCGCCCCAGACCAGAACGTTCTGGCCGGGCTTCAGGTCATGTGGCTCGTGGCCAAAGAGCATGCGGTAGGCCGTGGCCAGCGTCAGCGTATAGCAGGCGCTTTCCTCCCACGTCAGGTGCTTGGGGCGATGCATCAGCTGCTGCGACTGCACGCAGGTAAACTGCGCGAACGACCCATCAGGTGTCTCATACCCCCAGATCCGCTGGCTGTCGGAATACATCGGGTCGCCACCGTTGCAGTGTTCGTCATCGCCATCGTCCTGGTTGCAGTGGATGACAACCTCATCCCCCACCTTCCAGCGCTTCACCTTGTCGCCAACGGCCCAGACGATACCTGCTGCATCTGACCCGGCGATATGGAAATCAGCGCCATGCACGTCAAACGGGCTGATCGGAATACCCAGGCCCGCCCAGACGCCGTTGTAGTTCACGCCAGCGGCCATGACCAAAACCAGCACCTCGTTGCTGTCAGGCTTTGGGCAATCGACAACCTCTAGATGGAAGTCCTTATCAGGCTCTCCATGACGCTCGCGGCGGATCGCCCAAGCGTACATCTGCTTGGGCACATAGCCCATGGGCGGGATCTCTCCCATCTCGTAGAGGTCTTTTTCCGGTGCGTCGTAGGACGCGATGCCCGGATCGGATGCTTTGTCGAGTGCCATTGAAGCCTCCTTAGCCATGAATCTCTGCCGCAGCGCAGAATCGATGCGGTATTGGGCGTGGATATGGCTCAAAACGAAAGAAAGCAACCCAGGAAAGTCTAGTTTTGTAATTTTATGACTTTGCGGTCGCAGCATTCTTACTGTCGTTCCCGGTGTCCGGCGCGATCTGGATGGAGTTCGCATAAAACCGCAACAGCGGGCG
>JBCBOD010000025.1:0-33127 GCA_039821425.1 Pseudomonadota bacterium | reverse complement strand
TGCGGGTTGGTCACGGTTTCAGGCGGTGGCGGGGGTGCAGACACCTGCGTCAGCGGCAGATTGGTGGCGCAGGCCGAAAGCGCCAAAATAGGAAGCAGGACAAATGCACGTGTCATCATGGTCATCACTCCGGTGCTGGCAGCTCAAAGACTTCGGTGAGCCCATAGTAAAACAAGGCCACCGACACCCCCTAGCCCACAACGCCCCCCAGCAAGACACCGGTGGAGGTTCGCCGAAAAAAGCGCGCAACGAAGGCGGAGACAAAGAACCCGCTGGCAATCAGAAAGCCAAACAGGATGTCACCCATGGTCATTCGGAACAGGCCTCATCTGTCAAAGTGAACGTCCCCATCGTGCCGTCACGAACGCCAAGACCCTCATCTTCCAACTCAAAAACAATCTCGATCATCTCTGCACGATCAAAGCCGTTGGATGGCAGCACTGCAGCCGCTGTCGTGTTATCCATTACACCGCCAGCCTCGCAAATCAACGAAACGAAGAGCGCCTTTCGCTCAGGGTCAACAGCGTCCTGCGCTACAGCCGGACCTGCAAGGAGGGCAAGAATTGCGGCAAAATTCAATATCTTCATCGATCAATCTCTCCAAAAACAACGTCCATGGTGCCGATGATCGCGCTCACGTCGGCCAGTTGGTGACCCTTGCAGATATAGTCCATCGCCTGCAAATGCAGGTAACCCGGTGCGCGTAGCTTGGCGCGGTAAGGCTGGTTCGTGCCGTCAGCAACCAGATACACGCCGAACTCACCCTTGGGCGCCTCCACAGCGGCATAAACCTCTCCGGCAGGCACGTGGAACCCTTCGGTATAGAGTTTGAAGTGGTGGATCAGCGCCTCCATCGAGGTCTTCATCTCACCCCGTGTTGGCGGAGTCATCTTGCCCCGCGCCATCACGTCACCCTTTTCATGACGTAGCTTTTCGCAGGCCTGGCGGATGATGGATGTGGATTGGCGCATCTCTTCCATCCGGCAGAGGTAACGATCATAGCAGTCGCCGTTCTTGCCCACAGGGATCTGGAACTCAAATTCGTCGTAGCATTCATAGGGCTGCGCGCGGCGCAGGTCCCAGGCAAGGCCCGATCCACGGACCATGACCCCAGAAAAACCCCAGTTCTGGATGTCTTCCTCGGTCACGATACCGATGTCGGCGTTGCGCTGCTTGAAGATACGGTTTTCGGTCAAGAGCCCGTCGATATCTTCCAGCACTTTCGGGAATTCCACCGCCCAGGCGTCGATATCCTCGATCAATTCATCCGGCAGGTCCTGATGCACACCACCGGGGCGGAAGTACGCCGCGTGTAGGCGCGCTCCGCAGGCCCGTTCATAGAAGATCATCAGCTTCTCGCGCTCTTCAAATCCCCAAAGCGGCGGCGTCAGCGCGCCAACGTCCATCGCCTGTGTGGTGACGTTCAAAAGGTGGTTCAGCACCCGGCCGATCTCGGAATAAAGCACGCGGATCAGGCTGGCGCGGCGCGGCACCTCTGTTTTCGTCAGCTTCTCGATCGCTAGGCACCAGGCATGTTCCTGGTTCATCGGCGCCACATAATCCAGCCGGTCGAAATACGGCAGGTTCTGCAGATATGTGCGGCTTTCCATCAGCTTTTCAGTACCGCGATGCAGCAGGCCAATGTGTGGGTCGCACCGTTCGACAATCTCACCATCCAGTTCCAGCACCAGCCGCAGCACGCCGTGCGCTGCCGGGTGCTGCGGCCCGAAGTTGATGTTGAAGTTGCGGATCTGCTGTTCATCCGTGGCGGCATCGGAAGAGCCGTCATCGTATGTGTTCACGCGAATATCGCCGTCCATCATGGCCTAAACCCTCGCTAGATTGTCTTGCCACCGCTGTGGCAACGGGCCGACATTGCGGGCGACCCAGTCATAGTGTTCGTTCAAAAGGCCCAACGCACGGGGCCGCAGTTTATCCAGCATCACCACCTCTTGGCCGACATGGGCCGGGCGTTTGATTCCGGTCGTGATCGGGGTGATCCCTAGAAAACAACAAAGACGCGTCAGACCATCTGCGGTAAACAGGTCTTCGGCAAACTGGATCAGCAAGCGGCCCTCATCCACCACCCGGCGCAGCTTGCGGATGATCTTGGGGTAATCGCCCCGTTCCAGAATATGCGTCTCCTGCCCCCGGTTGAGCATGCGGTAAAGGATGTTGTTCGACTTCTTCTCATAGATCTCATGCGGCTGGCGCTGACGGCGCGCCTGCATGCGGATATGAGACCAGAGACGGTCAAGCGGGTCGCGGATCAGGAACAGGAATTTCGTGGCAGGGGAAAGTGCCTGCATCCGCTCCAGCATTTCGTCAGGCAGGGTGCCGTAAGACGGGGTGATATCTGCAACGATCCCCTTCTCTGTCCGCCCCGCGAGCCAATCAACATAAGCGGTATCATTCTGGCGATCACCTTCCAGCACCGCCATCAGCGCCTTCATGTCGTTGATGCGACGGTCGAGGTTGTCAGCCTGCCAGCCGCGCCCAGCGTCAATCGCGGCGGCTTTCTCTGCGCGCATCTCGCGCAGGCGCAATCGATAGGCGCTGACCTGCTTGGCGCGCGCGTCCGCATCAAACGTATCCCAGTAATGCGCCTCTTTCACCGCGGGCATCGTGCAATCGGGATGGTCATGCAAATAGCGATAAAGCCAGGATGTGCCTGCCTTCGTCGCACCGACGCAGTAGAGGATGGTGGGGCCAGGCATTAGCCCGCCTTCTCTTCCGTCTTTTCATCGCCCGGCAGGATATACTCCGCCCCTTCCCACGGCGACATGAAATCGAACTGGCGGTATTCCTGCACCAGCTTCACCGGCTCGTAGACAACGCGCTTTTGCACCTCGTCATAGCGCACCTCGGTATAGCCCGTCGTCGGGAAGTCCTTGCGCAGCGGATAACCGCGGAAGCCGTAGTCCGTCAGGATACGGCGCAGATCGGGATGGCCGGAAAAGAGGATACCGAACATGTCGAACACCTCACGTTCGAACCAGTTGGCCGAAGGGTGCACGGACATGATGGACGGCACCATATCCTCTTCGCGGATCTGCACGCGCAGGCGGATGCGGTGGTTCTGGTACATCGACAGGAAGTGATAGATCACGTCGAACCGCTTTGCGCGGCTGGGGTAGTCAACTGCGGTGATGTCGACGAGCGATGAGAACTTGCAGGTCTGATCGGTTTTCAAAAACTCTACAAAGCTGACAAGCGATGAAGGCGCCACGGTCACCGTCAGCTCATCATGGGCCACTTCCCACGACAGCACGCAGTCGGTCCGCTTCAGCTCCAGATGGGTGCCGAGTTCGTTCAGGGCTTCGGTCATGTCAAAATCCTTTCGCCGCAGTTAGCGGACGATTGTCCCAGTACGCCGCATCTTTCGCTGCAGCTGCAGGATCCCGTAGAGCAGCGCTTCGGCGGTCGGTGGGCAGCCGGGTACGTAGACGTCCACGGGCACGATCCGGTCACAGCCGCGCACGACGGAATAGCTGTAGTGGTAGTACCCACCCCCATTTGCGCAAGAGCCCATGGAGATCACGTAACGCGGCTCCGGCATCTGGTCGTAAACCTTGCGCAGGGCGGGTGCCATCTTGTTGGTCAGCGTGCCAGCAACGATCATCAGGTCAGACTGGCGGGGGGAGGCGCGTGGTGCTGTCCCGAACCGCTCCAGATCATAGCGCGGCATGGAGGTGTGCATCATCTCCACCGCACAGCACGCCAGACCGAACGTCATCCAGTGCAAGCTGCCGGTGCGCGCCCAGTTGATGATGTCAGCGGTAGACGTGACAAGGAACCCCTTGTCCTGCAGCTCTGAATTGATCAGCTGCGCGCCATGCTCTTTGTCGGCGCCGACGGCTGTGCCAGTCATCACTCCCATTCCAGCGCCCCTTTCTTCCATTCATAGGCAAAGCCAACGGTCAGTACGGCGAGGAACACCATCATCGACCAGAAGCCGACCATGCTCACATCCTGAAACGCGACCGCCCAGGGGAAGAGGAACGCGACCTCCAGATCGAAGATGATGAAGAGGATCGCGACGAGGTAGAAGCGCACGTCAAACTTCATCCGCGCATCGTCAAACGCGTTGAAACCGCATTCGTAGGCAGAGACCTTTTCAGGGTCTGGATTGCGCACCGCAACGATGGCGGCGGCAAGGATCAGGATCAGGCCAAGCGCAATGGCGAGGCCCAGAAAAATCATGATCGGCAGGTATTCAGAGAGCATTTCCTGCACCGGGTGTTCCTTTCGGCTCAACCCGGTCGTTCCCGGGCTGTCTGTTGGCTGCAAGCTGAATACGCCTGCCGCCGCCGAGGGTCAAGAAACCGCCGTGTCGCAGTGTCGAGTTTTCGGGGTCAGTCTGCCCGGTTTTCGACAGGTGCTTTAGGCAGGAAGACAGCACCGGCCACGGAAAGCAGTGAAATCCCGTGGGCAAGGCCGTTTGCACGGGCATCCTGGCCTGTGATCACATCTGTCAGTTCGGTCAGGTTGTCGGCCTGCTGATCCGTCAACCAATAGGCCGCATGCATCCCCAGCGTGAAATCGCCGGGCAGATCGACAGCCGTAATCTGGCAACCATCCGCAACAGCGGCATATTCCTGAGACGTCACCGTCACAGTGCCATTGCGCAGGGCAATCATCACATCGTGCCGCCCCTTATCGCTCTGCAGTACTTTTGCATCGACCGTCACGACCATTGGTTGCTCGGGCGTGGACGGATCGGCTACCTGGTAAGAGGCCACAGCCACCTCAAAAAACCCGTTTTCATCCGCAGGGCCTGCCAAAACCCGGCCGCGCCGTGTTTCGGGGTGCAGTCCACACTGGCGGCGCGCCACGTCAGTCGAGCATGACAATACTGTCTGGGTCCGCAGCCGCAAACCAATTGCAGGCCCGGCATGCACAAGGGTGTTCAGCATGATATGCAAAAGGCCCATCACGACCCCTGTTGCGACAACGGCAAATGCCACAAGGAGAATCAGTGCCGCGGTCACATGTTCCGCAGGGGCCCAAAGCGCCAGCTGCTTGATGAAGGGCATCGCCAGGACCAGCAAAGTGACAGACAGCGACAGGCTGATGGTTTCCTCTGCGACGTTGGGAAACAGAACCACATGGGCCACAACCAGCACGCTGACGGCAAACGCAGCGAGCGTCGCCCGATCAGCGGAAAGTGCCGTTGGATCAAAAAACGACAGACCAAGCATCGCAACAACCGGGATCGCCACAGCCACGGCAATCAGCCGCCGCAGGCGCATGATCCGGTATCTGATCTGATCTGGTGTCGGCCAGTCGAATTGCATGTCTCGCTCCTTACCCATCTTCCTTAAAACGGGGTAATTCCGTCAGAAGTGAGACAGCAATCTGACGGATTTTAAGGGTTTTCGACGGCCCAGGACGGCTTTCGTCGCTCAAAAAAGGCGGAAATGCCTTCTTTCGCCTCCGGACTGCCCCATTGTCGGATCAGCGCGTCAATCGACGCCGCAATTACTGAGTCGTCGATGGGTGGGGCCAGGCTTTGCGCAAAGGTTTTCGCGACCGCCACGGCACCGGGCGCGCAGTCGAGGAACGGCAAAACGGTTTCGGTGACGGCCTGGTCAAGGGCGTCTTCTGTGGTGATCCGGCTGACAAGCTTATGGCGATAGGCCTCTTGCACATCGAAAATGCGGGAAGAGGTAAAAAGGTCACGCGCGGTGGCAGCTCCAATGCGGGCCGTTACATAGGGGCCGATGGTGGCTGGGATCAGCCCCAACTTGGTTTCCGTCAGGCCGAACCGTGCAGTCTCAACGGCCACGACCACATCGCAGATCGACATCAGCCCGACCCCGCCACCAAACGCATTGCCATGCACCCGCCCGATCAATGGCTGCGGCAGATCATTCAGCGCGCCCAGCATCCCGGCGAGAGAGCCTGCAGCGGCCCGCTTGGCGGCCTCATCATTTGCGATCTGGTCGCGCATCCACCCCAGATCGCCACCAGCGCAAAACGTTGCTCCTGCCCCGACAAGCACGACGACACGGATAGACATGTCAGACGCGATATGCCCCGACACCTCCGTCAACCCGTCGATCATCGCCTGCGACAGGGCATTGTGCTTCTCGGGGCGGTTGAGCGTCAGCGTCGCCACGCCCCGCGCGTCCGTCGTCAGGTCGATCATCGCATATCCTTTGCCATTCCTGTCGCCATTTCGAGGGCATCCAAATCAACACCCGTCTCATAACCTTGGGCATGAAGATGCGCGACCAGCGCTTCCGTCGCCAGATTACCAGGCGCCCCTGGGGCATAGGGGCAACCACCCAACCCGCCCACAGCGCCATCGAAAGCGCGCAATCCATAGCGCAGTGCCACATCCACACTGGCCAACGCCTGCCCGCCGGTATCATGGAAATGACCGGCGAGGTCCGCTGCCGGGACGACTGCGGTCACCGCATCCAACATGGCGGCCGTCGTCTCTGGCGTGGCTTTCCCGATGGTATCGCCCAGGGACACCTGCATCGGCGCAAGCGTGAGGAGCATGCCTACGGCCTCAGCCACGGCCGCCGGAGCAACCGGGCCGTCAAACGGGCAGTCGGTCACGCAAGACACATAGCCGCGCACGTCAACACCCGCCGCGCGTGCTGCCGCAACAACCGGCGCTGCCCGCTCCACCGCTTGCGCCACGCTGCAATTGAGATTGCTTTGCGAAAACCCTTCGGAGGCCGAAATGAAAACCGCAACCTGATAGCGCCCGCCCGGCACCCGCGCGGCCGCGAACCCCTGCCAGCCCTTCATGTTCGGCACCAGCACGGTCAGCCGTACGCCTTCCATGAACCCGACCCCGGCCATGACCTGATCCGTATCGGCCATCTGCGGCACCCATTTGGGGCTGACAAAGCTGCCGATCTCGATTTCCTGCAGCCCGGCCTTGGCCAGCGCGTCAATCAGGGCCATCTTCCGCGCCACGGGAATGACCTGCGCCTCATTCTGCAGGCCATCCCGCGGCCCGACCTCAAAGATGCGCACGGTCTCGGTCACACACTCCCCCTTCTCATGTTCCCAAATACTGCGGGGGAGGCCGCAGGCCGGGGGCAGCGCCCCCAAATTCCAGACTGCTCAATCATCTGCTAGCCTTGCCATGACAGCGCCCGCAACGACCTGATCACCCTCAGCCACGGCAACGCTTTCCAGCACGCCGTCGCGGGGCGCGCGCAAGACATGCTCCATCTTCATCGCCTCCAGCACGATCAACCGATCGCCCGCCGCCACATTGTCCCCTGCGGAAACGGCCACTTGCCGGACGAGTCCCGGCATCGGGGCGAGGACGGTGTCACCACCAGCGGCATCGCTCGTGCGGTCCAGCGGATCGGGGATCTGGAACGTGATTGTCTCGTCGCCAAACACCGTCACCTGATTGCCGTGTCGCAAGGCCTTTTGCCCCCAATGCGCCTCCGTCCATCGCAGCGTCACCCAATAACCGTCTACCGCCACGCGGCAATGATCCTGATCGTCGACGATCAGCCTCAGATCATACGCGCGATTACCATCGGTCAGGCTGACCTGATGGATCAGCGACCCCCAGAGCGTGAAACCGGTTATTGGCCCACGCGCGATGCCCGCTGCCTCCACCGCCGCAACGGCGATGGCCTGCGCCGTTGGCACCTCGGGGCGGCACAACACGTCTGCATCGCGCCCGATCAGCCCGGTATCCACGTCACCTGCCGCAAAACCCGCGTGCCGCGCCAACCGCCGCAGAAAGCATAGATTGGTGACCGTGCCCGCCACCTCCGTCGCCACCAGCGCCGCGCGCAGCTTTGCCAGCGCCGCCGCACGGTCCGGCCCATGCACCGTCACCTTTGCAATCATCGGGTCGTACCAAGGGGAGATGTCGCTCCCTGCCTCCACCCCGCTATCGATGCGTGCGTCCGACGGAAACGCCAGATGATCAAGGGTGCCGGTCGCAGGCAGGAACCCGGCGGGCACGTCCTCGGCATAAAGCCGGGCCTCAAAAGCGTGGCCTGTGATCGCAAGGTCGGCCTGCGCAACCGGCAGACGTTCGCCAGCCGCAACACGCAACTGCCAGGCCACGAGATCAACGCCCGTGATCGCTTCCGTCACCGGATGCTCGACCTGCAGGCGCGTGTTCATTTCCATGAACCAGAAACCATCCGTGCGCAGCGGGCCGGAGCCATCGACAATAAATTCCACCGTCCCGGCGCCAGCATAACCAATGGCCTTGGCCGCGCGCACAGCAGCGGCTCCCATCGCTGCGCGCACCGCGTCAGTCATCCCCGGCGCAGGCGCTTCTTCGATCACTTTCTGATGGCGGCGTTGGAGCGAGCAATCCCGTTCAAAAAGATGCACCACATCCGTGCCATCGCCAAAGACCTGCACCTCGATATGGCGCGGGTTCTGGATGAACTTTTCGATCAGGACAGCATCATTGCCAAAGGCCGCGCGCGCCTCGGCCCGCGCACTCGACAGTTCTTCCGGAAAGCCGGTGGCATCCGCCACGACCCGCATCCCCTTGCCGCCACCACCGGCGACGGCCTTGATCATCACCGGATAGCCGACCTCAGCCGCGCGTTCGGCCAGAAAGGCATCATCCTGCGTGTCACCATGATAGCCCGGCACAACCGGCACGCCCGCCTCCGCCATCAGGGCCTTGGCCGCGTCCTTCAACCCCATGGCACGGATGGCCTTCGCGGAGGGACCGATGAATGTCAGACCCGCAGCCTCCACCGCCTCCACGAAGTCCGGGTTTTCCGACAGAAAGCCATAGCCCGGGTGGATCGCCTGCGCGCCCGTTTCCAAGGCGGCCGCGATGATCAGATCGCCCCGCAAATAGCTTTCTGCGGCAGGTGCCGGACCAAGGCGCACTGCCTGATCTGCCTCACGCACATGCAGGGCGCGGGCATCGGCATCCGAATAAACCGCCACCGTCCGCACCCCTATCGCACGCGCGGTGCGGATGAGACGGCAGGCGATCTCACCCCGGTTGGCAATCAGGATTGTGTCAAACATCGCCTACCACCATGACGTCGAGGCCTGATCCGTGAGGTGTTTGCGCACATAGTCGGGCAGCGGCCAGGCGTCATAATCCAGATCGCCGCCCGCGACGGGCCCGAATTTGCGCGCGTGATCGTAGAGCTCACGATGCAAGGTCACTTCCATGCCCGCAAGGGCCGCGTCCACCTTGCCTTGCGTCTCAGCGATACGCGCCTCCAGTTTCTCTTCGGGCGAAACCGTTTTTCGAAAGCGCGGTCGATTAGGCAACCTTGCCCAAATTGCACCTCCGGCGGAGGTCGCCAGAGCAAGGACGATAAGCGCGACCATACCGGGAATCGATTGAGCAGCTGCACCGAGACCAAGCCCAACCACTTGGCCAAACCAACCTACGTCCTTTGTTTCCCCTTCGGACAACGCCTTCCTTGCGACGTCAAACTCTCGCGCAAAGCTCTCTCGAAACTGCCGGGCAAAGGCGCCACGGCCAAAGTCACCCCGCCCCGCCCAGACCAGCAGACGGGGGCGCACGAACATGCCGGACCGCGACCGTTCCACGAACTGTTCGAAATCAAAGATGAAGAAGTAATCCTCGGCATCCGCAGAATTGTGGATCACATAGACCGGCACATCGACCGATTTGCCAATGGTCGGCATCTTCACTTCGGGCAGCGCGCCGGTGATCTTGTCAAAAACGCCACGCATCAGACTGCCCACCCGAGCGGAAAGTGTATGCACGGACTGTGTACGCCCCGTGTACCCATATCATACGCCGGATCCCTCACATCCTAAACACGCCAAAGCGCGTCTCCCTGATCGGCGCGTTGCAGGCGGCGGCGAGTGACAGGGCCAGCACCTCGCGCGATTTGCGCGGGTCGATGACCCCATCATCCCAGAGCCGGGCCGAGGCATAGAGCGGATGAGACTGTTCATTGAACATATCAATCGTCGGCTGCTTGAAGGCCGCCTCTTCCTCCGCCGACCATTCCCCGCCTTTGCGTTCGATCGCATCGCGTTTCACTGTGGCGAGCACGCCCGCCGCCTGCGCGCCGCCCATGACACTGATCCGCGACGTTGGCCATGACCACATGAAATGCGGGCTATAAGCCCTTCCAGCCATGCCATAATTCCCGGCACCAAAGGAGCCGCCAACAACCATCGTGATCTTGGGTACCGACGTCGTGGCCACGGCTGTGACCATCTTCGCCCCGTGCCGGGCGATGCCCTCATTCTCGTACGTCTGGCCAACCATGAAGCCAGTGATGTTTTGCAGGAAGACCAAGGGGATACGCCGCTGACTGCACAGTTCGACGAAATGCGCACCCTTCTGCGCACTCTCCGAAAACAGGACCCCGTTGTTCGCCACGATCCCGCAGGGCCAGCCGTCGATATGGGCAAAGCCGCAGACCAGCGTTTCCCCGAACCGCGCTTTGAATTCATCAAATCTTGACCCATCCACGGTACGCCAAATCACCTCGCGAATATCGTAAGGTGTGCGCAGGTCTGCGGGGACAACGTCAAACAGCGTGTCAGGACCAATTGCAGGAGGTTCGGGCGGCAATCGCTTGATATCTGTAAGTTTTCGCAGCGCACATGATGCCACCGCCTGTCGCGCCAAGGCCAGCGCATGGGCGTCATCTTCAGCTAGGTAATCCGCCACGCCGGACAGTCTTGTATGCACGTCACCGCCGCCCAGGTCTTCGGCGCTGACAACCTCACCCGTCGCCGCCTTCACCAGCGGCGGTCCGGCCAGAAAGATCGTGCCCTGATCCTTCACGATGATCGAGACATCCGCCATCGCAGGAACATAGGCCCCGCCAGCCGTGCAGGAGCCCATGACCACGGCGATCTGCGGGATGCCCGCCGCCGACATCTGCGCCTGATTGTAAAAGATACGACCAAAGTGATCGCGGTCGGGGAAAACCTCATCCTGGTTGGGCAGGTTCGCCCCGCCGCTATCGACCAGATAGATGCAAGGCAGGTGGCAGGCCGCCGCGATTTCCTGCGCGCGCAGGTGTTTCTTGACGGTCATCGGGTAATAGGTGCCGCCCTTCACTGTCGCATCATTGCAGACGACCATAACCTGCTGGCCATGCACCTGCCCCACGCCAGCAACCACGCCCGCACAAGGGGCAGCGCCGTCATACATACCGTGTGCGGCGGTGGCGCCGACCTCTAGAAACGGCGAGCCAGGATCGAGCAGCCCCGCAACGCGATCACGCGGCAGCATCTTGCCCCGGCCCAAGTGCCGCTCGCGTGCGGCATTACCACCCCCAGCGGCAGCCTGGGCAGCTGCATCCGCCACCATGTCGAGAGCGGCCATATGCGCGTCACGGTCGCTCATCTCAGGTTCTGCTCCAGCACAAAGACCTGTTCTGCGGTTGCCTGCATCAGGCAGGCGGAGAGCGCAGGGCCGCCGCCCGTCCCGCCGCCCCATTGCACGAACTCATAGTCACAGCGGGCATCGCGAAAGGTGATCCACGCGCGCTGCATCTCTTGCAGGCGTTCGTTCAGAACTGGCTCTGCATCCGCCTGCTGACGGCGCAACTGCTGGTAGACGTTATTCAATCGCGCATCCCAGAACTGCCACTCTTCGCTCAGGCAGAACCCCATGCCGACTGTGGAAGAGCCACTGGGCGTTTCCATGCATTGATTGGCGGACGCGCCGATGCAGGCATGGCGTTCGGCCACGCCAACTGCCTCTTCCAGACAGGCCTCGGTGTGGATGCTGTCGAATGACAGGTCCTGCGCCTGCGCGCTTGCGGCAGTCAGGAGGGCTATCTTAGTCAAAAGAAACTTCATGCACTTGGTCCTTCCGGAGGGAGGAGCGATCCGCCACGCGGCCCAACAAAGAAGGTCGTCGTCAGGCCCGAGGCATGCGCGCAGGTGATCACCATGCGGATCGCCTCATCGGGGTGCGGGGCGGCGGCGCAATCGGTCGGCTGCGCGCCTTCCGGGGCTGTGGCCAGATAGGTCGCCGCATAGCGGTTGATGATCTCGGTCTCACTCGGCACTTGGCCGAAGCGCAAGCCAAGATAGGCGGTAAAGATGATCAGCGCGATCAGGGGAAGAAAGAGGTAACGGCGGGTCATCGGGTGAACCCATCGCGGAAGGCGCGCAATGTGATAGCGCGGTCAGCTGTCATTTGCAGATTGCACGCCGCTTCCTCGACGAATTGCAGCGAAGGTAACTCGTAGAAAAGAAACGTGGCGCGGCAATGCGCGGTGCGAAAATCGACCCAGCTTGCTTGCGCGCTGCGCAGCGCGTCCGGGAGCGGGTTGTCCGGGCGATCAAGGTCGATGGCAAAGTTCACCGCATCACGAAACTCGTTGTCGAGGATCTCTCCCCAGGTTTGCAGACCAGCGCGAATGCACCACTCACGGGCCTGGTTGGGGTTGGCGGCATCGCCCGCCTGCGTGCTTGCGCAAATATCGATGCCCTGAAACGTGCAGTTTCGCGCCTCTTCAGGGGTGGTGGCAGAAGCCAGGCAGGTTTGGACGGTTGTTTCGATGGCCGTACCGTCGACTTCGGCGTGGGCCGGCACAAAAAAGTGCAACGAGGTGACGGCGAAAAAAGCGAAACATCGGGATGTAGGGCGGCGGGTCATTCTGCCACCGCTTCGAGTTCCAAAGTACGCCGAACGATTTCGTGGGCTGCGTGAATTTTGCGAAAGGATTGCCGCATTTGGCAAAGCGTATCACGCTGAATTCCCATCGCGTTGAGCAGTGCCGTTTGTTCTTGTTGGACCGGGCAATCATGTTCTGAACCCGATGACGCCCGCGCAAACCGATTGATCTGCGAAATCAAAGCCTGCGCATCGCCATCTTCTTTGCCTGCCGTCGCTGCGTTAACCCTTTCAATTGTGAAATCCTCGGCCATTGCCGACGTCCGCGAACTCAGTCGATCCAAGACTGCCAGCACACAACCGTTGCTATCATCCGTTGCAAAGCAAATCTCGAATGCTGTCTCGAGACAGCCACTTTCGACGTCTGCGGCAAAGCTGCTCTGATCGAAAGGTTCGCAACTTTCTGAAAAATGGCATGGCTGGCTCTCATACAGGACAACGGCTTGTTTCTCAGAAGCCGGCCCAACGCATTGGGCAAAGTAGTCAAGCGCCAAGGTTTGCGCATTGGATTGCTGTGCCGAGATGGCCAACAAAACAAATGCGAGCGTCCACCTCATCCCATCGCCCCCATCATCTCGCGCCCGACTAGCATCCGGCGGATTTCTGATGTGCCGGCCCCGATCTCCATCAGTTTTGCATCGCGGAAAATCCGTGCCACGGGCGCGTCATTCAGGAACCCTGCCCCGCCCATGGCCTGCACCGCCTGATGCGCCTGCTTCATCGCCTCTTCGCTGGCATAAAGGCAGCAGGCGGCGGCATCAGCCCGCGTCACCGTCCCCCGGTCGCAGGCCCGCGCAACCTCATACACATAGGCCCGGGCGGAGTTCATCGCCGTATACATATCCGCCAGTTTCCCCTGCATCAGCTGGAAGTTCCCGATAGGTTCGCCAAACTGTTTGCGAGTGCTGACATAGGGCATGACCTCATCCAGACAGGCGGCCATGATGCCGAGGCCGATGCCCGCCAGAACGACGCGTTCATAGTCGAGGCCTGACATCAGGACCGCAACGCCGCGCCCTTCCTCGCCCAGCACATTCTCGAATGGCACCTGCACATCATCAAAGATCAGTTCCGCTGTGTTCGACCCGCGCATGCCCAGCTTGTCGAAATGGGGCGAGGTGCTGAACCCGGCCATTGCCCGCTCGATCAGGAAAGCCGTGATGCCTTTGGAACCCGCATCGGGGTCCGTCTTGGCGTAGACCACCAGCGTTTCTGCGTCCGGCCCGTTGGTGATCCAGTATTTGTTGCCGTTCAGGCGGTAATTATCGTTGCGCTTTTCTGCGCGGAGTGACATCGACACCACGTCAGAGCCTGCCCCGACTTCGGACATCGCAAGTGCGCCCACGTGCTCGCCCGAGATCAGCTTGGGCAGGTACTTCGCCTTTTGATCCGCGGTCCCGTTCAGCTTGATCTGGTTCACGCAGAGGTTCGAATGCGCGCCGTAGGACAGGCTGACCGAGGCGCTGGCCCGCGCGATTTCCTCAATGGCGACGGTATGGGCAAGGTAGGACATGCCCGCGCCACCAAACTTTTCATCCACCGTAATCCCCAAGAGCCCCAACTCGCCCATTTCGCGCCAGAGCGGCGTGGGAAAGGCATTGGTCTGGTCCACTTCGGCGGCCAGCGGCTTCACCCGTTCCTGTGCCCAACCATGCACCATATCGCGCAGCGCGTTCACATCCTCGCCCAGGTCGAACTGCATGGAGGCGTGGAACATCTCGGGGGCCTTTTAATTGAACGGTTGTTCAGATAATACGGTTTCGGACGCTGCGCTGTCCAGTCATTTTTCGAGGAGTTTCATGTCAGCCAGATCAAAGACGTAAGGCCCTGGATGTTGCCGCCGCAGCGCCCAAAGCTTGCGGAGTTCCGCCTGCGTACCATCCGGTACAGCCGTGAAATAGGCCCGCGTGTAGGCATTGTATTGGTTGTGCGGCTGGTCGGGCTGTTTCTTGCCTGCCTTCTTCTCGGCAGCGATCCGCTTTGCCTCTGCCACTGCGTCGGCCAGCGTTTTGCCCGCGTTGGCCTTCATCCAGTCCATGAAAGGGATGGAGAAGGTGAAACCCGGGATGTGTTCCTTCATGAACCGCCGCATGTTTTGCGTGTTGCGGTAGCTGTCGGTGATGATCGTCTCGGGCGCCAGTTCGGCGCTGTGCCAGTCGAAGCTGGACGTGGCTTTGGGCGGTTGTACTGTCTCGGGCGGCGGCGTGCCGTGGTCGAGGAAATAAGCGATGCGGTCTGCAATCTCGAACTTCCCGCCTGTGGTTTTCAAGCCATTATCACGGGCGTAGGCGACCAGTTCTTCTTTGAGGTAATACCATCGGCGGAAGGTCTTGGCGTCCGGGCATTCTGCAATGTCTGGGCGTGTCGTCATGGCTTGGACCTATTCACGCCACGCCGCGCAGCCACCTATTCAGCCGCCTGGCTGCACTGGAACACGCGCCCGACCTCGTCCTTGATGATCCGCGCGATCAGCGCGCAGTCTTCAAGCGAGAATGTCAGTGGCAATCGCATGTCGATCACCCCTGCAAGCACGCGGTCAGAGGCTGGCATGGGTTCGGACGGCGCGTAGCGCCAGCTGTCATAGCGCGAGGTGAAGCCGACAGGCTCTGCCCCGCCGAACCACTTGAGCTCCACTCCCCGC
Source organism: Pseudomonadota bacterium (assembly GCA_039821425.1). Lineage (GTDB taxonomy): Bacteria > Pseudomonadota > Alphaproteobacteria > Rhodobacterales > Rhodobacteraceae > Yoonia. The sequence continues at coordinate 17,888 of JBCBOD010000025.1, read as the reverse complement.
GCAGCGCAACGCGATTGCACCTCTTGGATGGCTCCCGCATCCCAGTCGAGCAGCAGGAACTGGAAAGACGACGCAACGAAGTCTTCCTTTGCGGGCCGCGCGATCAGGCGCAGGCCGGGCGTCTCTGCCAATCCATCTTCCAACACCCGGTAACGCTCATTCCAGCGCGCGGCCTGCGTCGCCAGATCGCGTAGCTGCGGGCGGAGGATCGCGGCGCGCAGGTTGTCCATCCGGCCTGAGATGTTGGGGGTCAGGTACTTGATCTCGGCGAAAACATCTGGAGGCGGCGCAGCGCGGTGCTTTTCAAACAGCATATAGCTACCGGACAGCATGATCGCGCGGGCCATATCCTCGGCCCCGTCACAGATCAGGAACCCGCCCTCGCCGGAGTTGATGTGCTTGTAGGTCTGGGTGGAAAAGCAGCCGAACCGGCCCCAGCGCCCGGTCGGCTTGCCGTCCCACGACGCGCCCATCGTATGCGCGCAATCCTCGATAACCGTGACGCCCGCCGCGTCGCAGAGGCTCATCAGCCGGTCCATGTCACAGATATGTCCGCGCATATGGGACAAAAGCAGCACCTTCGCCTGATCAAGCTTGCCCGCCAAATCGTCGAGGTCGATCACAAGATCCTCGGTCACACCCACAAAAACCGGCACTGCATCCACAGCCGCAATTGCCCCCGGCACGGGTGCAAGCGTGAAGGCGTTCGTCAGAACCTTGTCGCCGTGGCCCACGCCAGCGGCGCGCAAGGCAGTCGTCATCGCATAGCCGCCAGAGGCGACGGCGAGGCAGTATTTCGCCCCAGTGCTTTCAGCGAATTCCTCTTCCAGCAGTGCGGTCTCGGCGACTTCATCCCCGCTGGTGTTGTAGCGGTGCAGGCGGCCTGATTGCATCACACGGTTTGCCGCCGCGATCCCTTCTTCCGGGATCGGTTCCTGCTGGGTGAAACTGCCTTTGAAGATTTCCATGACGCTACCCAATCAGCCGAGCGACCACTGCGTCAAGCTCATCATAGCTGTCGATGGTCGCTTCGGGGTCGAGGGAGAGCACATCATCCCGTCCGGGCCCGAAAGTGACCAACACCGATGGCACGCCTGCGTTGCGCGATGTTTCCCTGTCGGTCGCGGTATCACCGACCAAAAGCGAACGGGCCGGATCACCCCCTGCCCGCTCGACCGCGGCCACATGATGGGCCGGGTCAGGCTTCCGGACGGGCAGTGTATCGGCCCCGATCAGCGATCCAAAGGCATCGCGGACCCCAAGCGATTGCATCAGCGTCTCGGCCAGCCCCTCTGGCTTGTTCGTTGCGATGCCGACCGCGTATCCCACGAGGCGGAGACGTTCGACCGCGTCCATCGCACCGGGATACATCCGGGTGTGTGTGTCAATATCGTCCGCATAAGCGGCCAGCAGCACCGGGTATTGCGCGTCAACCTCTGCCTGCCCAAACCCTTCAACCCGCGAAAACCCCAAGGTCAGCATCGCCCGCCCGCCGCGCAGCGCTGTCGCCGCATCTGTGGCCGGATCGAGCAAATCGCCAAGGCCCAGCCCCCGAAAGCAATGGTTCGCCGCCGCGATCAGATCGCCGCTGGTATCGGCCAGCGTCCCATCAAGGTCGAAAATCACGGTCGGTTTCATGCGCGGCCCTTTCCTTTGCCTGCCCCTCTGTAACGCCATGTAAACTGATGTGAAGCCCCGGCCCTTGTGATACGCAAAAAGGGCGGTAGAAGACGGGCCAACAAGACCATCGAGGCGGATATGGCAGTTGCATTGATCATTTTGGGCGCGGGCAAAGGCACGCGCATGCAGTCGGACTTGCCCAAAGTCCTGCATCCGATCGCGGGCGCGCCGATGCTGGCGCATGCCATGCGCGCCGGGGCTGCGATGGAACCCGCGAAGACCGTGATCGTTGCGGGCCACGGGGCCGAAGCGGTGAAAAAGGCGGCAAAGGCCTACGATCCTGATGCAGAGGTTGTGATCCAAGCGGAGCAACTCGGCACCGCCCATGCGGTCGCGCAAGCGCGTGATGCGCTCTTGGGTTTCGACGGCGACGCCATCGTGCTTTATGGCGATACCCCTTTCATCCGTCCCGAGACGCTCGCCGCTATGAGTGCCGCGCGCCAGACCCATGACATCGTCGTGCTGGGGTTCAACGCGGCTGATCCCGGGCGCTATGGCCGGTTGATCGTCGAGAATGATCAGCTTTCGCGGATCGTCGAATTCAAGGACGCCACCGAGGCCGAACGTGCGGTGACCCTTTGCAATAGCGGGGTTGTGGCTGCGAAGGCGGACGTGTTGTTTGACCTGATCGACAGCGTCGGCAACGACAATGCGGCGGGCGAGTACTACCTGACGGATATCGTCGGCCTGGGTGCTACGCGCGGGCTGACGGCGACCGTCGTGACCTGTGATGAATCAGAGACGCTCGGCGTCAATTCCCGCGCTGAACTGGCAGCGGCCGAGGCGCTGTTTCAGACCAATATGCGGGCAGCAATGCAGTCCGACGGAGTCACACTGACCGCGCCAGATACCGTCTACTTCGCCTATGACACGGTGATCGGGCGCGATACGGTGATCGAGCCGCATGTGGTTTTTGGCCCAGGCGTGACGGTGGAGAGCGGGGCGACGCTACGCGCGTTTTCGCATCTGGAAGGATGCCATGTCTCGCGCGGCGCGGTCGTCGGCCCCTATGCCCGGCTGCGCCCCGGGGCGGAACTCGCCGAGAACGTGAAGGTCGGCAATTTCGTGGAAATCAAGAACGCGCAGATCGCGGAAGGGGCAAAGGTCAACCACCTGACCTATGTCGGTGACGCAAGCATCGGCGCGCGCAGCAACATCGGTGCGGGCACGATCACCTGCAACTACGATGGCGTGTTCAAACACCGCACGGTGATCGGCGAGGATGCCTTCATCGGCTCCAACACCATGCTGGTGGCCCCTGTCAGTGTCGGCGACGCGGCGATGACAGCGAGCGGTTCGGTCATCACCCGCGATGTGCCGCCGGGCGATCTGGCCGTCGCGCGGGCAAGACAGGACAACAAGGCGGGCTTCGCCGTGCGGCTTTTCGACAAGCTGCGCGCGCAAAAGGCAAAGAAGGGCTAGGGCATGTGTGGGATCATCGGCGTTCTGGGCAATCACGAGGTTGCCCCGCTTTTGGTGGAGTCGCTCAAGCGGCTGGAGTACCGCGGCTATGATAGCGCAGGGATTGGAACGCTGAACGACGGGCGGCTCGACCGCCGGCGCGCGGTGGGCAAACTGGTGAATCTCTCGGACCTGCTGGTGCATGAACCGCTGCCCGGCAAGGCCGGCATCGGCCATACACGCTGGGCGACCCATGGCGCGCCCAACGCCGGCAACGCCCACCCGCACCGCGCAGGCCGCGTGGCGGTGGTCCACAATGGGATCATCGAAAACTTTCGCGAACTGCGCAGTTTTCTGGCCGATCAGGGCGTGGGGTTTGAAACGGACACGGACACCGAAACCGTCGCTTTGCTGGCCAATCACTACCTGGGTCAGGGGCTCAGCCCGCGTGACGCGGCGGCCCAAACCATTGCGCGGCTCGAAGGGGCCTATGCGCTCTGTTTCCTGTTTGACGGGGAAGATGATCTGCTGATCGCCGCGCGGAAAGGTTCCCCCCTCGCGATTGGGTATGGCGAAGGTGAGATGTTCGTAGGCTCTGACGCCATCGCGCTCGCGCCGTTGACCGACCGGATCAGCTATATGGAGGAAGGCGATTGGGCGGTTATCACGCGCAACGATGTTGAAATCCGTGATGCGAACGGCACCCTTGCCAACCGCGCCGTGAAGACGATCCAGATGGACGCGGCACAGGTCGACAAGGCCGGGTTCAAGCACTTCATGGCCAAGGAAATCGCCGAGCAACCGAATGTGCTGCAAGGGGCGCTTGGCCATTACATCAACGCAGACGGGACGGCGATCACCCTGCCCGAACCGGGCCTTGATTTCAGAGACGTCGAGCGGTTGACGATGGTGGCCTGCGGTACGGCCTTCTATGCGTGCCTTGTCGCGAAATACTGGTTCGAGCAGATCGCGGGCTTGCCGGTGGAGGTCGATGTCGCCTCCGAATTTCGCTACCGTGAACCGCCCGTCACATCGGGCACTGTCGCCCTGTTTGTGAGCCAATCGGGTGAGACTGCAGATACGCTCGCCGCCCTGCGTTATATGGACGGCAAGGCGGACAAGATCGTCTCGGTCGTGAACGTGCCCGAAAGCTCTATCGCGCGGGAAAGCGATTTGCCGCTGCCGATCCTTGCGGGGACCGAGATTGGCGTCGCCTCCACCAAAGCGTTTTCCTGCCAGTTGATGACCCTTGCAATCCTCGCGCTAGAAGCGGCCCATGTGCGGGGGCGGATCAACGATGCCGAACTGGCCGAGAAGTTGGCCTTGCTCCGCCAGATGCCCGGCCTGATGAACCAGGCGCTGCGGATCGAAGGAAAGTCGCAAGCGGTGTCCCGCAAGCTGGCCGAAGCCCGCGATATTCTATTCCTTGGGCGCGGGGCGATGTACCCGCTGGCGCTGGAAGGGGCGCTAAAGCTTAAAGAAATCAGCTATATACACGCCGAGGCTTATGCGTCAGGTGAATTGAAGCATGGCCCCATCGCGCTTGTCGACAAACATGTCCCTGTCATCGTCATGGCGCCGCGCGATGCGCTCTTCGACAAGACCGTGTCGAACATGCAAGAGGTCATGGCGCGGGGCGGCAAGATCCTGTTGATCACGGATCAAAAGGGTGCAGAGATCGCGGGCGACGGTGTCTGGCAGACGATCATCATGCCAGAGATTGATCCGTTCCTCGCCCCGATCCTCTATGCGATCCCGGCGCAACTCTTGGCCTATCATACCGCCGTTGCGAAAGGCACGGATGTGGATCAGCCGCGCAACCTTGCCAAATCGGTGACCGTGGAATGACGCCGAAGGCCGCAATGGCGGAACTGCGCGCAGCAGGCGATCCGGTCAAAGCGGCGGAGATGCACCGCTATCACAAGGTGGACCGGCCCTATCTGGGTGTGGCCAACCCGGTGATTGACGAACACGTCAAACGCTGGCGTGCGGAAGTGGATCTGGACGCAAGGCTTGCCCTCGCCCACGGGCTCTGGAAGGGCAATACACATGAGGGGCGTATCGCGGCGGCGAAGCTGCTGACGCAGGCACGGATCCGGCCGGATGATCAGGGCGCATGGGAGCTGATCCAGTCATGGATCCCCGACTTTGACGCCTGGGCGATTGCGGATCACGCCTGTATCGCGGGACAAAAACGATTGGTGGCGGACCCGTCCCGGCTCGACACCGTTGAGACCTGGACGACCTCACCACATATGTGGACCCGCCGCGCTGCATTGGTCATCACCCTGCCGTGGACCAAGCAAAACCACCCCAAGCCGGCAGAGATTGCCGCACGGCAGCGGGTCCTTGGTTGGGCGGCAAGCTATGTCACTGAGCACGACTGGTTCATTCAAAAGGCGGTCGCGTGGTGGCTGCGCGAGCTGTCAAAGCATGATGTGGACCGGACTCGCCAATTCCTTGCGACCTATGGGGACCAGATGAAGCCATTTGCAGCGAAAGAAGCGGCACGCAAACTGCCGAGCGAATAGAGCGATTTTCCGTCTTTGGGCGTAGTCTCTTTGGGAGCGCAGCCAGATTGACGGCTGTGTCTTCGGTCTTCGGGCCGATCATTGCACCGGCCCGAAAACAAATCATGCGCTTGCTTAGTTCAACGCGGCATCCGTGATAGCCGTGGTAAAAGCGCCCTCTGGCTCTGCCGTGATCACCGGGTCGGACCCGCCAGCTAGAAGCGTATCGACTGTGCGCTGGTAGGCGGCCACGTCAAGCGCGCCAGTGCTGCCTTGTGTCAGCTTGGCGATCTTACCCATCATGCGGGCCTGCGCGGCCTCGGACTGCGCACCCGTCTCATCATATTCCATGATGATGGCTGCGGCCTCATCCACGTTCTCTTCGGCATAGCGCCAGCCCTTCATCGAGGCGCGGACGAAACGCACCATTTTGTCGACAAAAACCGGATCTTCGAGGTTCTCTTCCAGCGCGTAGATCCCGTCTTCGAGCGTTGCGACGCCTTGGTCTTCATACTTGAAGGTCACCAGTTCATCTGGGTCGACACCTGCATCGAGCACCTGGCCATATTCGTTGTAGGTCATGGTCGAGATGCAGTCCGCCTCGCGGTTCAGCAGCGGGTCAACGTTGAAGCCTTGCTTCAGCACGGTCACACCGTCGTCACCGCCATCGGTCGGGATGCCCGCCTGGCTCATCCAGCTCAGGAAGGGGTATTCGTTGCCAAAGAACCAGACGCCAATGGTCTTGCCCCGGAAATCCTCGACGCTTTCGATGCCGGTGTCTTTCCAGCAGGTGAGCATGAGGCCCGAAGACACGAACGGCTGTGCGATGTTCACCACTGGCAGTCCACGTTCGCGTGCGGCCAGTGCAGATGGCATCCAGTTCAGCATGATGTCAGCGGCTCCACCCGCAAGCACCTGCGGTGGCGCAATATCTGGCCCACCCGGCAGGATGGTAACGTTCAGATCCTCTTCTTCGTAGAACCCTTTGTCGAGGGCGACGTAGTAGCCGGCGAACTGCGCCTGCGTGACCCACTGCAACTGCAGTGTCACATCATTGGCATGCCCATCAGCAAAGGCTCCGGTCCCCGCAGACAAGCCAGCTGCAAGGGCTACGGATTTCAGGATATTCTTCATTTATTTGACCTCCAAGTCAGGTGTGTTGTTGGGCCGTTTTGGCCTTCTTATCGTTGTGATGGGTGCCAGAAGGTCACCCGTTTCTCCAACAGGGCGATGGCCCCGTAAAAACTCGATCCCGCAAGGGCTGCGACAACAATTTCGGCCCAGACCATGTCCATCGCAAGCTGTCCGACCGACGTGGATATCCGAAAGCCCATGCCGACGGTGGGAGAGCCGAAAAATTCGGCAACGATGGCGCCAATCAAGGCAAGTGTTGTCGCGATCTTGAGCCCATTGAAGATAAACGGCAGCGCCGCAGGCAGCCGCAGCTTGAAAAGCGTCGCCCAATAACCCGCCGCGTAGGTCCGCATCAGGTCGCGCTGCATGGCTGTCGTATCTTTCAGACCGGCAACGGTGTTCACCAGGATCGGAAAAAACACCATCACGGCCACGACAGCCGCCTTCGATTCCCAATCACTGCCAAACCATTTCACGAAGATGGGCGCGGTGCCGACGATGGGCAAGGCGGCCATGAAGCTGCCCACCGGCAGAATACCCTGGGTCAGGAAAGGTGAACGATCCGCAAGCAGCGCCACGCCAAAGGCCGCGAGCATCCCGAAGACATAGCCGACCAGCGCGCCCTTGATGATCGTTTGCACGAAGTCCGCGATCAGGATCGGAATCGACTCCGCAAATTGCGCTGCAATCGCTGACGGTGCCGGCAGGATCACCGCGCTCACCTCCAGCATCGTGACCAGCACCTGCCACATGGCGATCAGCGTGATGCCAAAGATCGCAGGGATCGCGAGCGATACGGCGCGGCTGTCGGAATAGCTGCTCTGCGCGAGCCGCCCGTTCAGCCACCACCCAGCGGCCCAGATCAGAAGCGCGATCACCCAGGCCATTACGCCGCAGCCCCCATGCCCATGCGGTGCAGCGTCTTACGCTCAATCAGGCTGATCGCGGCAACCAACAGGGCCGCCGTGATCGCCGCACCGAAGAGCGCCGCCCAGGTCAGGATCGGTTGCCCGTATTGGTCCCCCACCAGCATCCGCGCGCCAAAGCCTGCGCGCGCGCCCGTCGGCAACTCACCCACGATGGCCCCAACCAAAGACGCCGAAATCCCGATTTTGAGTGAGGCAAAAAGATAGGGCATCGACCCCGGCAGCCGCAGCTTCCAGAACCCTTGGGATGGGTTGGCGTTGTAGGTCTTGAGCAGGTCCAACTGCATTTGGTCCGGGCTGCGCAGGCCCTTTACCATGCCCACGACCACGGGAAAGAAGCTGAGGTAGGCGGAGATGATCGACTTCGGCAAAAGCCCCTGAATTCCGATGGACCCCAGTATCACGATGATCATCGGCGCCAGCGCCAGGATCGGGATAGTTTGCGAGGTGATGGCCCAAGGCATCACCGCCTTGTCCATCGTCCGGTTGTAGACGATCCCAACCGCCAGCAGGATGCCCGCCGCCGCTCCGATCACAAAACCCAGCAAGGTCGCCGAAAGCGTTACCCAAGCGTGATAAAGCAGGCTACGACGCGACGTCGGCTCCACCGTGAAGACACTCTTGTAGAGTTCTGCCCCGACCTGATGCGGCGACGGCAGGTTCGGCCGGTCCAGCGTGTAGGCCATGCCCCAGACGGCTGTGTTCTGCGCGGCGAGCGCCAGCGCGCCAACCTCTTTTCGTTCAGCAGGCGTGGCGGGTGTGACGGGGATATCCTGCCGGGCGGCCATATCCGCCGTCAGGTGGATGTTCATCGGCACCACGGCCGCTGTCCAAAGCGCAAAGATGAAGGCAACTACCGTCACAACCGGGACTAAGGCCTTCATTGCAGATCCCCGGAGTTGCCCGCACACTCAGTCATCCGCATGCCCCGCACGCAGCCCCTCGCGCACGCGGTGGGCGATGTCGATGAACTCCCGGCTGTCGCGGATATCGAGGGGGCGTTCCTTGGGCAGCGGGCTTTCGATCACATCCGTGATGCGGCCGGGACGGGGCGACATGACAACGATCTTGGTCGAGAGATACACGGCCTCCGGGATTGAATGGGTGACGAAGCCAATGGTCTTTTCCGTCCGCGCCCAAAGCTGTAGCAGCTGCTCGTTCAGGTGATCGCGCACGATTTCATCGAGGGCCCCAAAGGGCTCATCCATCAACAAGATATCGGCGTCAAAGGCCAGCGCGCGTGCGATCGAGGCGCGCTGCTGCATGCCGCCAGAGAGTTGCCAGGGGAATTTCTTTTCAAACCCCGCTAGGTCCACGAGTTCGAGCACTCGCGCCACACGGGCTTTCTTCTCGTCCTCGGAAAACCCCATGATCTCCAGCGGCAGGCGGATGTTCCCACCCAAGGTGCGCCACGGATAAAGCCCTGCGGCCTGAAAGACATACCCATAGGCCCTCGCGCGCCGCGCCTCATCCGGGGTCATTCCGTTGACGGAGAGTTCCCCGCCCGTCGGTGTCTCCAGCCCTGCGATGCACCGCAAGAAAGTCGTCTTGCCACAGCCAGAGGGGCCGATGAAGCTGACAAAATCGCCCTTGTTGATCTCAAGGTTCACGTCCTTGAGGGCGTGGACAGGGCCATCATTGGTCTGGAAGGTCAGGTTGAGTCCAGTGGCAGAGATTGCTGGCAGCATATGAGTCGGTTTCTCAGGTGTAGGTCGCGCGGAAGGCATCATTTCAAACAGCAACTCACCCGACACCGCTACGATAGTGCCTGAGCCATTCCGCCCGCCCTCTCAGCGCCAGCAAGACAGCTACTGCCGGCATCACCACAACACCAAGTAACGGCAACAAGGTTTCGTCATCTTCGCACAATCCCGGACGCGATCCGAAAGCACACTCCGTCACAAGGGCAAATGCTCCTATGCAGAGGGCCAGCGCGTAATACGCATACAAAAATATGGCAAAGCGAGGGTATCCAAGGTGCCTTATCCAGCGAAGCAACCCATCGATGAGCACAAAAAGAAAAATCAAGACCAGGCTGAGGATCGCAAATATTTCCATCAAACCCCCGTCGCCGGAATGCCTGTCCGTTCCACCGGCATCGGCGCGGTCAGTTCTTTCCAGGTGCTCAGGGCCTTGTTGGTCGGCGTATTCGCCTCGCGCGCCACGAATTTCCCGTGTCCTTCCTGCGTCCGCACTTCGCCGTCGTGGATCGCCACATGCCCGCGGGTGAGGGTAAAGCGGGGCAGCCCCGTGACCTCTTTGCCCTCGAACACGTTGTAGTCGATGGCCGATTGCTGCGTGCCCGCCGTGATCGTCTTGGATTTCTCGGGGTCCCAGACCACCAGATCGGCGTCCGCGCCCACCAGCACTGCACCTTTCTTGGGATAGCAGTTCAGGATCTTGGCGATATTGGTGGAGGTCACGGCAACAAACTCATTGGGCGTCAGACGGCCCGTTTTCACCCCGTGGGTCCAGAGCATCGGCATCCGGTCCTCCAGCCCGCCGGTCCCGTTCGGGATTTTTGAGAAATCACCGACGCCAGTCCGCTTCTGCTCTGTCGTAAAGGCGCAATGGTCCGTTGCCACGACAGACAGTGACCCCGCCTGCAACCCGGCCCAGAGGCTGTCCTGATGCTGCTTGTTGCGGAACGGGGGCGACATCACGCGGCGCGCGGCGTGGTCCCAATCCTTGTTGAAGTACTCGCTCTCATCCAGCGTCAGATGCTGGATCAACGGCTCCCCCCAGACGCGTTTGCCCTGCTGGCGCGCCCGGCGGATCGCCTCATGCGCTTCCTCACAGGAGGTGTGCACGACATAGAGCGGCACACCGGCCATATCGGCGATCATGATGGCGCGGTTCGTCGCCTCACCTTCCACCTGCGACGGGCGGGAATAGGCATGCCCCTCCGGCCCGGTATTGCCCTCTGCCAGCAGTTTCGCCGTCATTTCCGCCACCACATCGCCGTTCTCGGCGTGGACCATTGCGATGGCTCCAAGCTCTGACAGGCGGTTGAAGCTGGCAAAAAGCTCATCATCGTTCACCATCAGCGCGCCTTTGTAGGCCAGGAAGTGCTTGAAGGTGTTGATACCCCGGTCCTTCACGACCGTTTCCATGTCGTTGAACACCTGCTCGCCCCACCAGGTCACGGCCATGTGGAAGGAATAATCGCAGTTCGCGCGGGTTGATTTATTGTCCCATCGCTTGATCGCATCCAGCAGGCTTTCACCCTGATTGGGCAGGCAGAAATCGACAACCATCGTGGTGCCACCCGCCAGACCCGCGCGCGTGCCGCTTTCGAAATCATCGCTGGAGTATGTGCCCATGAACGGCATTTCCAGATGCACATGCGGGTCGATGCCGCCGGGCATGACGTAGCAACCGGTCGCGTCCAGTTCCTCATCACCCTTCAGGTCGGGGCCGATTTCGATGATTGTGCCGCCGTCGATCAGGACATCCGCCTTGTAGGTCAGATCATGCGTGACGATGGTGCCGTTTTTGATGACTTTGGTCATTTGGTGTTCTCCCTGTCTTCACCCGTCCCGGCCTTGAGCCGGGACCTCTGACCGGATCAAGTAGGGATGTGGGCGGTGATGTCTTGCCAGTGCGGATTGGTTTCGTGAATTAACTGGTTTTTCCAAGCCCGCCGCCAACGCTTGATCGCGCGCTCGCGCTGAAGGCTGGTGCCGAAATCGTCGTGAACTTCGAACCAAACCAGTGTTTTGATTTTGTATTTGGCGGTGTGATCGGAAAGACAATCGCGGTGGGTTTGAACCCGCGCTAACAGGTTTTGCGTTCGACCGACGTAGAGCGCGCCACCGGGTCTGGACGCCATGATATAGACGAAGTGAGCCACAGCGCAAAGCTGAGCAATCATCGTTAACTATTGGTAAACGTAACTCACGTCCCGGACTTGATCCGGGACCTCCGCGCAGATTGAGAGAGAGGTCCCGGGTCAAGCCCGGGACGGGTGTCACCAAGACACTCACCCCACAATCTCCGCTGTTTCGACGACCGCATGAAATAGTACATCCGTCCCCGCGCGCGCCCATTCGGGGCTGATCTCTTCCGCCTCGTTATGGCTCAGCCCATCCACGCAGGGGCACATCACCATCGCCGTCGGATACAGGTCGTTGATCCAGCACGCATCATGCCCCGCGCCCGAGACAATATCCATGTGGGAATAGCCCAATCGCTCCGCCGCCTCGCGCACGGCCCCGACACAGCCTTCGTCAAAGGCGGGCGGGTCGAATTGGCCGACGATCTCGGCCTCGAAACTGACCCCAATTTCTTCACACAAACCCGGCGCCTTCGCCATCAGCTCATCCACCATCCCGTTGAGCTTATCCAGCAGATGTGTGCGCATATCGACGGTGAACACGACCTTGCCGGGGATAATGTTCCTTGAATTCGGATAGACATCGATATGGCCGATGGCGCCTACCGCATTCGGCTGGTTCTTCATCGCGATCTCGTGCACCAGCTCGGTGATCAGCGCCAAACCGCGCCCCGCGTTCTTGCGCATATGCATCGGCGTCGAGCCTGTGTGGCTTTCCTTGCCCGTCACGGTGCATTCGATCCAGCGCAGGCCCTGCCCGTGGGTGACAACGCCGATATCCTTGCCCTCAGCCTCCAGGATCGGGCCCTGTTCGATATGCAGCTCAAAGAAGGCGTGCATCTTGCGGTCGCCGACCTTTTCGTCGCCCTTCCAGCCGATCCGTTCCAGCTCATCGCCGAACCGCTTGCCATCTGCATCCACTCGGTCATTCGCCCATTCGAGCGTGTGCTTGCCTGCAAAAACGCCCGAGGCAAGCATCGCCGGGGCGTAGCGGGTGCCCTCTTCATTCGTCCAGTTGGTAACAACAATCGGGTGCTTGGTCTTGATATCGAGATCATTCAGCGTGCGGATGATCTCCAGCCCGCCCAGCACGCCCAGCACACCGTCATACTTCCCACCGGTGGGCTGTGTATCCAGATGCGAGCCGACATAGACCGGCAGCGCATTGGGGTCGGTCCCCTCGCGCCGCGCGAACATATTGCCGATCTCGTCCACACCCATGGTGCAGCCCGCATCCTCGCACCACTTCTGGAACAGGTGGCGGCCTTCGCTGTCTTCATCCGTCAGGGTCTGGCGGTTGTTGCCACCGGCCACACCGGGGCCGATCTTGGCCATCTCCATCAGGCTGTCCCACAGCCGCTCACCATTGATGCGTAGATTTTCACCGGGGGCTGGCATGGGAAGGCTCCTTCTTCTTGGTTTGACCAAGTGGTCAAAACAACGCTAACAGTTGGGAAAGGCCAGTCAAGTTTTCTGCCGAATGGGCGGGCAGGTGCGGCCAAAACGGGCAGACCATCGGTGTTGCAGCGACCCCGCGCCCAAAATTGATGCAAAGGGCGAGCATGACCAAACCCAAAACCCGGATCCAGGAGCGTAATCAGGCCACCATCCTGCGCGCGGGCCTTGATGTTTTTTCGCAGTACGGCTTTCGCGGCTCTACCATTGATCAGGTCGCCGAGGCGTCCGGTCTGTCGAAACCCAACCTGCTCTATTACTTTCCGTCGAAAGAGGCGATCTATACCGCCCTCTTGTCGCAATTGCTCGTCGATTGGCTGGAGCCGCTGAAAGCACTTGATCCCAAGGGCGACCCGGTGGAGGAACTGCTGGCCTATGCAAAGCGCAAGCTTGCCATGTCGCAGCACTTTCCGCAGGAAAGCAGGCTTTTTGCGAACGAGATCCTGCAGGGCGCGCCGCACATCGGGGATGTGTTGCGTGGTGAGTTGCGTGAACTCGTGGATGATACGTCTGTCGTCATTCAGGGCTGGGTTGATGCTGGCAAGGTCAAACAGGTTGATCCTTATCACCTGGTCTTTTCGATCTGGGCGCTGACGCAGCATTACGCGGATTTCGACGTGCAGGTGCGCGCAATCCTTGGGGATCAGGACCCGTTTGAGGGCGCCGAAGACTATATTGAGACGATGATCCGCCGGTTGCTGACGGCGTAGACCCCAGGGTCGCCCCCGCCAGCGACCACTGTCACCGGCAAGGGGCGCGGGAGGAACCTATTCAGCCGCGCGCGCGGCCGGGTTGTTGGGGTGCGTTGTCCAGTTGGCGTATTCTGCCTCTACCACCTTACCCGTGCGCGGATCGACCGTACCGGGTTCGAGCGCGACCATGGAAATGCAGTTCTCCACCGGGCAAACATCGACGCAGAGGTTGCAGGCCACGCATTCTTCATCGATCACGCTGAATGTGCGGTCTGGCGACATCGCGATGGCCTGGTGGCTGGTATCCTCGCAGGCCGCATAGCAGCGCCCGCAGGAAATACAGGCGTCTTGGTCAATCTTGGCCTTGGCCACGTAGTTGAGGTTCAAGTACTGCCAGTCAGTCACATTTGGCACGGCGCGGCCAACGACCTGCTCCACCGAAGTGTAGCCCTTTTCATCCATCCACTGTGACAGCCCGCTGATCATTTCCTGCACGATTTTGAAGCCATAGGTCATTGCCGCCGTGCAGACCTGCACGTTGCCCGCGCCAAGGCTGATGAACTCTGCCGCATCGCGCCATGTCGTGACACCGCCGATGCCGCTGATTGGCAGGTTGGCGGTCTCTGGATTTCGTGCGATTTCGGACACCATGGACATCGCGATGGGCTTCACCGCCGGGCCGCAATAGCCGCCGTGGCTGCCCTTGCCGTCGATGGATGGCTCTGGCGACATCGTGTCGAGGTTGACGGAAGTGATGGAGTTGATCGTGTTGATCAGGCTGACCGCGTCCGCCCCGCCGCGCATCGCCGCTGCGGCGGGTTTGCGGATATCGGTGATATTCGGCGTCAGCTTCACGATGACGGGTTTGGAGTAATACTGCTTGCACCACCGCGTCACCATCTCGATGTATTCGGGCACCTGCCCCACGGCAGAGCCCATGCCACGTTCGGACATGCCGTGCGGGCAGCCAAAGTTCAGCTCGATCCCATCCGCGCCGGTATCCTCTACCAGAGGCAGGATCGCTTTCCACGCGTGTTCCTCACAGGGCACCATGATGGAGACGATGACGGCGCGATCTGGGTAGTCGGCTTTCACCCGCTTGATTTCTTCCAGGTTCGTGTAGAGGTCACGATCGGTGATCAACTCGATATTGTTGATCCCCAGCACGCGGCGGTCGGCCCCGTAGACCACGCCATAGCGCGGGCCGTTGACGTTGACGACCGGTGGGCCTTCTTCGCCGAGGGTCTTCCAGACAACACCACCCCACCCCGCCTCAAACGCGCGGCGGACGTTGTATTCCTTGTCTGTCGGCGGGGCAGAGGCCAGCCAGAATGGGTTCGGGCTCTTGATGCCAAGAAAATCTGTCGTCAGGTCTGCCATGTTACGCGCCCTCCATCAGGGTTGCATGAATATCCATTGCCGCATCACGGCCCTCTGCCACGGCTGTCACGGTCAGGTCATCGCCGCCTGCGGCACAGTCGCCACCGGCCCAGACACCGGACAGGCTCGTGCGCCCTGCCCCGGTGACGGCGATTTTGCCGCCGTCCAGATTTAGGCCGCCATCGGATGTCAGTGTTTGGCCAATGGCTTTGAAAACCTGGTCGGCGGGAACACGAACAGTCTCCCCTGTGCCTTTCAGCCCGGCGCCATCATCTACGGTATATTCAAATTCAACCTCACGCGCGGCGCCATTGCCGTGGATCGCCACGGGCTGTGCGTTGAACATCAGCCGGACACCTTTGGATGCGGCAAGGTCCTGTTCATACCGGCTTGCCGACATGCGGTCGCGGCCCCGGCGATAGGCGATCGTGACGTTTTGTGCGCCAAGCAACTTCGACTGCACTGCCGCATCTACGGCTGTCATGCCGCCACCGATCACCACCACATCGCGGCCCACAGGCAGCGCTGCCAGATCATCGGCCTGCCGAAGGTCCTTGATAAAGGCGACCGCATCGCGGACCCCATCCTTGTCTTCGCCTTCACTGCGCAAGGCGTTCACACCGCCAAGGCCGACGCCGAGAAAGACTGCATCAAAGCAATGCGTCAGGCTCTCCATCGTCAGTTCATCACCCAGCCGCATCCCCGGCTTGATCTCGATCCCGCCGATCTGGGTCAGCCAATCAACCTCTGCGGCGGCGAAATCATCCGTGGACTTGTAGGCGGCGATGCCAAATTCGTTCAACCCACCCGGCTTCGCCTCAGCATCATAGACCGCCACATCATGGCCCAGCATTGCCAGACGATGCGCGCATGCCAGCCCAGCCGGGCCAGCCCCGACAACGGCAACCTTCTTTCCCGTCTCAGGTGCCCGCGTGTAAGGGTGCCGGCCAGTTGCCATCAGCGTATCGGTGGCGAACCGCTGCAGGCGGCCAATCTCAACCGGTTTGCCTTCTGCCATTTCACGCACGCAGGCCTGCTCGCAAAGATCCTCGGTCGGGCACACCCGTGCGCACATACCGCCAAGGATGTTCTGATCAAAGATCGTCTTGGCCGCCGCCTCCGGCGTGCCGGTCGCGATCTGGCGGATGAAGAGCGGGATGTCGATATCCGTGGGGCACGCTGTGATGCAGGGCGCATCGTGACAGAAGTAACAGCGATCCGCGGCGACCGCGGCCTCGTGCCCGTTCAGCGGCGCGTGAAGATCGGAAAAATTGCTGGCCAGCGCCTCGTCGTCGAGGCGGTTTGCAGCAATACCTGGCGTATAGGGAGAGTTCATGACGGCTCCGTTTGCTTGATCACTCAACCTTGGCACAGAATATTTTTTTATCAAACGGTAAAATTTCAGGTAGGCGAACCGCGGTGGTTTTGCCTATTCTTCGCTTGAACCCGCGCCGCAATTGCCCAGAAACAAGGCAACCCGTGCACAGAATGCGAAAGGAAAACCATTATGGCCACCTATGCCGTCGTCCAGGTCGACGTAAAAGACGCTGACGCCTATGCTAAATACGCCGCCCTCGCCGGACCTGCGGTCGCCAAGTTCGGGGGCGCGTTTTTGGCCCGTGGCGGACATGTCGAGGTGATGGAAGGCACGACAAAGGCGCGCTGCGTCATTATCAGGTTCGCTGACATGGATACGGCCAAGGCGTTCTATCACAGCCCGGATTACCAAGAGGCGCTGTCATATGGGCTGCCCGCGTCAGAGCGCGACTACAAGTTTGTGGATGGCGTCGACTGAAGCGCGACGGACCTAGACGAGCGCTTTCACCGCCTCAGCCACAGCTGCCCGCGTCAATTCAAGATCCGCTTCAGCGATCGCAAGCGATGGATAGAGCTTTCCGGGTGATTTGAAGACGCCATGTGCCCGCAGCGTGGCATTATATGCGGCGTTCTGGGCCGGGTTGTCGTGTTTTGCTGACCGGTAATCGTGGCACTCTGCATCGGTGAAGAAGATGTCGAACAGCGTTTCATCGCCACAGATTTGGTGGGCAATACCCGCCTCCGTCAGGGCGTCGCGTTGCATGTCCTGCAACTGCCGCCCGATGGCGCGCAAGGTGTCATAACTCCCTTCCCGGCGTAGCACTTCCATCGTCTTCAGGCCTGCCGCGGATGCAACAGGATTGCCGGATAGCGTGCCAAGCTGCATCAGCCAGCGGTCTGAGCCGACGATGGATTTGTCGAAATGGGCCATGATCTCTGCACTTGCGCCAAGTGCGGCCAAGGGGAAACCACCGCCGATGATCTTGCCCAGCGTGCAGATGTCGGGAGTCACGCCATAGCGTTCCTGCGCCCCGCCATAGGCGAGACGAAAGCCAGTCACGATCTCATCAAAGATCAGTAGCACATGATGCTTGTCGCAAAGATCACGCAGCCCTTGTAGATATCCTGGTGCGGCGGGGATGATCCGCTGGAGCGGCTCGGCAATGATGGCTGCGATATCTTCGTGCTCACCCAGCAAAGCCTCAACCGCGGCGAGGTCGTTGAAAGGCGCGATCAACATCTGATCTGCCACCCCTTGTGGAATGCCCGCACTGTCGGGGACCGCCTGTGGGAAATTCATCCGCTTTTCTGGCGCAAGGCTCATCTGCGCTTCGGCGCTCATGCCGTGATAACCGCCCTCGAACTTCAGGATCTTGTCTCGCCCCGTAAAGGCGCGCGCAAGGCGGATGGCGTACATGTCCGCCTCCCCCCCGCTGGCAACGAAGCGCAGCTGCTCGCAACAGGGCACGGCCTCTACAATCGCCTCGGCCAGTTCCACGCCTTTGGCGTTGTTGGCAAAGAAGGTCATGCCTTTGGGCAGTTGTTCCAGCACGGCCTC
>JBCBOD010000125.1:0-10717 GCA_039821425.1 Pseudomonadota bacterium | reverse complement strand
TCTCCTTTGCGCAGAACTTAGGGTGGCAAAGGAAGGTGCGCCAGTGCGCCCGGATCAATTCGCGCTGATGTCGCCACAAACAGGGCAATCCGCCCGCCGTTTGATCGCGATGCGGCGGGTATCGGCATAGAGCGCGTCATAGATCAGAAGGTGCCCGCCAAGGCCCGCACCAGCCCCGGTAATCTGCTTGATCGCCTCCACCGCCATCATTGCACCGATGACACCGGGCAACGGGCCAATGACCCCCGCCTCTGCACAGCTGGGCACCAGCGCAGGATCAGGGGCTTCGGGAAAGATGCAGGCGTAGCAGGGTGTGCCATTGGCCGGATCATAAAGGCTGATCTGCCCTTCCCACTGTGTCAGCGCCGCAGCGATCAGGGGTTTGCCGCAAGCCACAGCCGTGCGGTTGACCAGATAGCGGGTCTCGAAGTTATCGCAGCCGTCAAGGATCAGGTCGTAGTCTTCAAAAAGCTCTGCCGCGATCTCTTCGGTCAGGCGGCGATGGTAGGGGCGGACGGTGACGAAGGGGTTCTGCGCCTTCATGCTCTCCGCTGCCGAATGCACCTTGGGCATGCCGATGTTCCGGTCAGGGTGGATGACCTGCCGCTGCAGGTTCGCGTTTTCAACCACATCGTCGTCGATCACGCCGATCGTGCCCACGCCAGCGGCCGCAAGGTATTGCAAGGCGGGCGACCCCAGCCCACCGGCCCCAATCACCAGCACCTTCGCGTCGCGCAGTGCCTTCTGCCCCGGTCCGCCGACCTCGCGCAGCACGATATGGCGCGCGTAGCGGTCAAGTTCCGTTGCTGAAAACGTATCGGACCGGACCTCTGGCGCGGCATTCTCGGCCACCCGCGCGCGCAAGCGTCCCAAGCCTATGCGGTAGACCCAGACGATGAAACCAAACCCGACAAGCAAGCCCCAAAGCCGGGCATCGCCCCCCGTGGCAAGACGCAAAGGGTGCCCATCCGGCAAGATGACGTGCACCATCATCACACCGATCAGCAAGATGCCCATCATGTTCCAGCGCACCGCGACGGGCACCTTCATCACGATCCCGATCACCCAGAGGGTGATCGCCATGCTGCCGACCATGATCATGTGCCGGTGGACCCGAAACCGCCTGCGCCGCGCGCGGTATCATCAAGATCAGCCAGCACCATCCGCGCCTGCACCACCGGGGCCACAACCATCTGCGCAATGCGCATGCCGTGGGTGATTGTCACATCTTCATCCCCAAGATTGATCAGGATCACGCCCAAAGGGCCGCGATAGTCGCTGTCGATCGTGCCGATGCCATTGACCAGCGCAATGCCCTGTTTCAGCGCAAGGCCAGAGCGCGCCCTGACCTGCACCTCATATCCCTCCGGGATCGCCATCCGCAGACCCGTCGGGATCAGCTCACGTGCACCCGGTGCAAGTGTGATATCGCGCAGATCCGGGAAGTTCGCACGCAGATCGGCCCCGGCAGCCCCAGCGGTTTCGTAGGTGGGCAGGCCAAGCGACTCGTCCGCGCCATCGACCCAGGCAAAACCGATGGTGACGCTCATGCAAGCGCCTCGGCGATTCGCTCTGCAAGCTTTTGTGCGACGGCGGTCTTGGGCATCCGGTCCCAAGCCTCTGCCCCGTCGGCGGTGACCAGTGTGACGGCGTTTTCCGCCCCACCCATAATCCCCGTTTCGGGTGAGACATCGTTGGCCACGATCCAGTCACAGCCTTTGCGCGCGCGTTTGGTGGTGGCGTTTGCAACGACGTCGTCCGTTTCCGCAGCGAAGCCCACAACCAGCTTGGGGCGCCCCGCGCCCATCTGGGACACGGTTGCGAGGATGTCCGGGTTCTCGGCAAACTCCAGTTGCGGCAAGCCGCCCGCATCCTTTTTGATCTTGCTTTCACCAGCGTTGGCGACATGCCAATCGGCCACGGCGGCTGTGAAAACGGCTGCGTCAACATCTGAAACCGACTGGACCGCTTTCAGCATCTCATCCGCAGTTTTGACGGGAATGACGGCGGCGCCTGTGGGCGGTGGCACCTCCGCTGGGCCCGTCACAAAAAAAACGTTCGCGCCCAGCGCCATCAGCGCCTGCGCAATCGCTGTGCCCTGCGCGCCCGATGACCGGTTGGCGATATAGCGGACCGGATCAATCGGCTCATGCGTCGGGCCGGATGTGACGAGGATATTCTTGCCCTTCAACGGTCCGTCAGAGAGGGCTGTGTCGATCGCCGCAATGATCTCCGGCACTTCCGCCATCCGGCCCGGTCCGTATTCACCGCAGGCCATATCGCCCTCATTCGGGCCAACCACCAGCACGCCATCTTCCTGCAGAGTCGCCAAGTTGCGTTGGGTCGCCGGATGTTCCCACATGCGCACGTTCATTGCCGGGGCGATAAGAACGCGCTTGTCGGTCGCAAGTAGCAGAGTCGATGCGAGATCATTTGCGAGGCCGCCAGCCATCTTCGCCATCAGGTCCGCCGTGCCCGGGGCGACGACAACCAGATCGGCGGCGCGGGACAATTCAATATGCCCCATCTCCGCCTCATCCGTCAGATCGAAGAGGTCCTGATAGACTTTGCTCGCCGACAAAGCGGACAAGCTGAGCGGCGTGACAAACTCTGATCCGGCCTTGGTCATAACGGGGGTCACCTGAACCCCACGCTCACGCAACCGGCGCACCAGATCTAAGGACTTGAAGGCGGCAATGCCGCCCCCAACAATCAACAGGATGTGTTTGCCTGCCAGCATCGATAGTCTCCGGTCCGATTTGACCGGACACTAGGGCAGATCAGGCCGGAAACACAATGTCAGGCGAAGAAGGCGTGCACTTCGGTGCTTTGCGCCTCGAGGCTCTTGCGCATCTTGCCGAATGCAGCGGCTTCGAGCTGACGCACACGCTCTTTCGACAGGCCCAGCTCCGTACCAAGGCTTTCCAGAGTGCGCGGATCTTCACGCAGCTTGCGCTCACGGACAATAAACTGCTCGCGGTCATTCAGCGCCGACAGCGCAGTCAACAGCCACTGACGCAGCGTGTCGTTGTCATGCGTATTCTCGACCGTTTCGGCGGCCTGTGGGCCGTTATCTTCCAACGCATCGATCCACTCGCGGCCTTCATCATCGACAGACTGCGTCGCATTGAGGGAAAAATCGGAACCGGACAAACGGCCTTCCATCATCTCGACATCATGCAGGGGCACGCCGACCTCTATCGCGATCAGCTCACGCATCTCCTGCTTGTCCATGGTGCGGCCTTCCGCGGCGGCCTCACGCTCCAGTCGAGCCTGGACACGGCGCATGTTGAAGAAGAGCGACTTTTGCGAAGACGTCGAACCGGTGCGCACCATCGACCAGTTGCGCATCACGTAGTCCTGGATGGAGGCTTTGATCCACCACACGGCATAAGTGGAAAAGCGCACGCCACGATCAGGGTCAAACTTGTCAGCGGCTTTCATCAGGCCGACGGATGCTTCCTGGATCAGGTCGTTCATCGGGGCGCCGTAACGCTTGAACTTGGACGCCATGGAGATGGCGAGGCGCATGTAGGCAGTGATTAACCGATGCAGTGCCTGTTCATCCCGATCATCACGCCACGCATAGGCCAGTGCCAGCTCTGTCTCCGCATCCAGCAATTCCGCCTTCATCGCCGTCCGTGAGAGTGTTTGATCAGAAAAACCGGTGACGCCCATCAGTGTTCTCCCTTATCGCAAAGTCCTTGATTAACTTTGTGTTCTGATTTCGTTACGCACTGATGAACAATCTGGATCATAAAAAAGTTCCCACGAATGGCCTTACCTTCCCTCTCACTCGTCATTGGCGGCGCAGCTTCCGGCAAGTCGGATTTCGCAGAAAGCCTTGTTTTGAAGGCTGGTCAGGTCCCGCTCTACATTGCGACCGCGCAGGTTTTTGATGCCGAAATGGCGGCGAAAGTTGACGCGCATAAAGAGGCGCGCGGCGAAGGTTGGGTAACCATCGAGGCGCCAATCGACGTCGCCGGCGCCCTGCAAATGGCGGAATCAGGTCAGCCGGTGCTGATCGATTGTGCAACGCTCTGGCTGACAAATCTGATCCTTGGTGAACACGACGTCGAAACTGCAACCGACGGCTTGATC
Source organism: Pseudomonadota bacterium (assembly GCA_039821425.1). Taxonomy (GTDB): domain Bacteria; phylum Pseudomonadota; class Alphaproteobacteria; order Rhodobacterales; family Rhodobacteraceae; genus Yoonia. The sequence continues at coordinate 6,616 of JBCBOD010000125.1, read as the reverse complement.
ATGGCAGTCAGAGCGCACGGGGGACCTGTCGTCATCGTCACGAATGAGGTTGGCTACGGCATCGTCCCGGAAAACGCCCTGTCACGCCGGTTTCGGACTTCGCAGGGGCAACTGAATCAGCGACTCGCGGCAGAGGCTGATCTGGTGGTAACCGTCATCGCTGGATTGCCACTTGCGCTGAAAGGCCAGTTGCCATGACCCGGCTGTGGATGGTGCGGCATGGGCCGACCCATGCGAAAACAATGGTCGGCTGGTCGGACATCCCTGCAGACCTGTCAGACACCGCCGCCATTTCCCGGCTACGCGCCTATCTGCCCGACGCGCCCGTCGTGTCATCCGACCTCATCCGCGCCGTCGCAACCGCAGATGCGCTCGACCCTGATCAACGCCTACCCCACGACCCGGCACTGCGCGAGATCAACTTCGGCGCGTGGGAGATGCGTGGCTTTGCAGAGGTCTCCGCCGAAGATCCCGATACCATCCGCGCGTATTGGGAAACACCCGGGGACATCGCACCACTGGGTGGTGAAAGCTGGAATGCCGTACGCGCCCGGCTGGACACAGCGATTGACAGCTACCTTTCCGCCCGTCACCCCAACCTGATCATCGTCGCCCATTTCGGCGCGATTCTGACCCAGGTGCAGCGCGCGCTAGGCATCGACGGCTACACGGCCTTTGGACACAAGATCGACAACCTGTCGGTTACAGATCTGACCCATGGGCCGGATGGCTGGCAGGTCGGCCGGATCAATCACCGCCCGTGATCATCTCCATCACAATTCCGCGTTTGTTGCGCGCGGCACAGCGCGCGTAAGCTCCGCCCCATGACATACGACCTCTATATTGGTGATCGCACCTTCAGCAGCTGGTCCTTGCGCGGCTGGCTGATGCTGAAAAAATTTGGGCTGCGCTATCAAGAGCATTTCGTCGGACTGTATTCCGGCACCATGCAGTCGGATCTCGCCCATCTGGCGCCCGCCCGGACTGTGCCAGCCATGCGGACGGGTGACGGGCATGTGCTGACCGACAGCCTCGCCATGGCCGAAACACTGGTGGAGGAGAATCCCGGCGTTGCGCTTTACCCCACCGATCCCGCGGCCCGGGCACTTGCCCGGTCAATGGTGGCCGAAATGCACAGCGGATTCTCCGCGCTACGCGACGCCTGCCCGATGGTGCTGGCCTTCTGCTGGGAGGGTTTTGAGCCGTCTGAGGCTTTGCTGGCCGACCTTGCCCGGATCGAAACGCTCTGGTCCCTCGCTCGTCAGCGACATGGGCAGAGGGGACCTTGGCTCTTTGGTGACTACACGTTGGCAGATGTTTTCTACGCCCCGGTCGCGATGCGGATCACGGCCTATGGGTTGCCGGTCAGTGACGCGGCAAAGGCCTATGTGGCCGCACATCTGGCTGATCCGGCGTTTCAGGCCTGGCGGGCGGAAGGGCTAAAGACAAGCTACGAGCCATGGCCCTACCCATTGGACTTGCCACGCAAACCGTGGCCAGGCGACACGGCCATACCCGGTTAACTTTTCGTAAACGGACTCAGCTTACTCGTTAACCAAGGTTGAGGACGGGTGAATGGTGGCAGTGGCTTACACGGTGGCGTTCGAAGGGATCGCCGCGCGGCAGGTGGAGGTGCAATGCGCCGTCACACCCGGCATCCCCGCATTTGCCATCGTCGGGTTACCGGACAAAGCCGTGTCGGAGGCCCGCGAAAGGGTGCGCGCCGCCCTTTCAGCCATGGCCATCGCCTTGCCGTCAAAGCGGATCACAGTAAACCTTTCACCAGCTGACCTGCCCAAGGAAGGTTCACACTTCGACCTGCCCATCGCGCTCGCCTTACTTGCGGCGCTCGACATTGTCCCGGCTGAGGATGCGGCACAAACCTGCGCCTTGGGGGAACTCTCACTCGACGGCACGCTGGTGCCCGTGGTCGGCGCCCTGCCCGCAGCAATGGCCGCAGCCGATGACGACCGCACGCTGCTTTGCCCGCACGGCTGCGGGGCAGAGGCGGCGTGGGTCGGCTCTGCCAATGTAATTGCCGCGCGCAGCCTTGGCGACGTCGTGCGCCATTTCACCGGGCAATCCGTCATCGCGCCTTCCGAGCCCGGCGAGGTGACAGGCGCTGCCCACAGCCGCGATCTGGCCGAGGTCAAAGGGCAGGAACGCGCCAAACGGGCGTTGGAGATTGCAGCGGCGGGGCGGCATCATTTGTTACTGGTCGGCTCACCCGGCTCCGGCAAATCCATGCTCGCCGCGCGCATCCCCGGCATTTTGCCGCCGCTGACCCCGGCAGAGGCATTGGAAACCTCGATGATCCATTCCCTCTCCGGCCTGCTCGACGAAGGCGGCATCAACCGCGAACGGCCATTTCGCGAACCGCATCACACTGCCTCAATGGCCGCAATTGTCGGCGGCGGTCGCGGTGCGAAACCCGGAGAGATCAGCCTTGCCCACAACGGCGTCCTCTTCATGGACGAGTTTCCCGAATTTCCGCGCACCGTGCTCGAAACCCTGCGCCAGCCGATTGAAACCGGTGAAGTGGTGGTGGCACGCGCCAACGCGCATGTGCGCTACCCCTGCCGGTTCATGCTGGTCGCGGCCGCCAACCCCTGCAAATGCGGCTTTCTGGCCGATGCCGCCCGAGCCTGCCCCCGCGCCCCGGTGTGTGGCGAAGACTACATGGGCCGCATCTCCGGCCCGCTGATGGACCGTTTCGATCTACGCGTCGAGGTGCCACCGGTGGCCTACACCGACCTCGATTTGCCGCAGGATGGGGAACGCAGCACGGCCATCGCCGAAAGGGTGGCGACAGCACGGCAAACGCAAGCGAGCCGGTTTAAGGATCACGCGACCGCGCGCGTAAATGCCGATGCCGAGGGGGAGCTTCTGGAAGAAATCGCCACGCCTGATCCCGAGGGGCGCGACCTGTTGGTCAAGGTCTCCGAACGCTTCGGCATGTCAGCGCGGGGCTATCACCGGGTGTTGCGGGTCGCCCGCACGATCGCCGACCTTGACGGCGCGAAAGACGTGCGCAAACCACATGTGGCAGAGGCTGTGGGCTATCGGCTGGCGCTGGCGAAAGAGGTCTGACCCTCAGGCGCGCTTGGCCTCGATTGCTTGCCAGATCTTCTCGGCAATATTCACCCCGTCGAACCGCTCCAATTCCTGGATACCGGTGGGCGAGGTCACGTTGATCTCGGTCAGCCAGTCACCAATGACGTCGATGCCCACAAAGATCTGTCCCTTCTCGCGCAATAGCGGGCCGATGCGGGCGCAAATCTCGCGGTCACGATCTGTCAGCGCCACTTTCTCAGGCCGGCCGCCCACATGCATGTTGGAACGAGTCTCGCCCGCCGCAGGTACGCGGTTGATGGCCCCCTCCGGTTCGCCGTCGACAAGGATCACGCGTTTGTCGCCCTTCGACACATCCGGCAGGAACTGTTGCATGATCAGCGGCTCGCGGTTGATGCCCGAAAACAGCTCATGCAGCGAGGCGAGGTTGCTGTCATCCGCGCGCAGCTTGAAGACCCCTGCGCCGCCGTTGCCATAAAGCGGTTTCAGGATGACATCGCCGTGGGACGCGCGGAAACCCTTCAGCGTCTCCAGATCACGGGCAATCATGGTCGGCGGCGTCAGGTCGGGAAACTGCAGGACCAGGAGTTTTTCGGGATAGTTGCGAACCCAAAACGGGTCATTCACCACAAGCGTTCCGGGGTGGACCATATCCAGAAGATGCGTTGTCGTGATGTAGGACATATCAAACGGCGGGTCCTGCCGCAGCCAGACCACATCGAAATCGGCCAGATCAACCGTCTCTTGCGTGCCCAGCGCAAAGTGATCCCCCTTCACCCGCTGCACCGTCAGTGGCCAGCCCGTCGCCGTGACCCGCCCCTGATCATAGGCGATCATGTCAGGGGTGTAGTAGAACAGACTATGGCCACGCGCCTGCGCCTCTTCCGCGATCCGAAACGTGCTGTCCGCATCGATGTTGATCGGACCGATCGGGTCCATCTGGAAGGCGATTTTGAGTGACATGGCGCAGCCCTTTCGTTCCTTGCCCCTAGATGGCGCAAGGGGCGCGGGGGCGCAATGCTGTCAGGCTTCCATGAAGGCGTTTTCGATGACACGCATCCCGCCGTTGCCGTTCACGAGCGCAAGATCAAACCGCACGTCTGTCAATTGTCCGCGCGGTTCACCGGCAAGAAATTCGGACGCGCTGGCACAGATCCGTTCCATCTGTCGCGCACCCAACCGCCATGCCGCCGCACCAAAACTGCGGCTTTTCTTGACCTCGACAAAGACAACCGTATCGCCGTCGCGCGCAATCAGATCAATCTCTCCAGCCGCCCCGCGCCAGCGCCGCGCCGCAATGGCATGAGCGCGCGTTTCATAGTCGCGCGCAACGATGTCTTCCGCTGCGACACCTGCGTGATAACTTGTCTGACCGCTCATTCCTTGTCTCCCAACCCCAATGCCGTCTGATAGACCTGTCGGCGCGGCAGTCCCAAGGCGCCAGCAACGACAGTAGCAGCATCCTTTACCCGCATGGTTTTCATCGCTTCACGCAAGGCCGTTTCCACATCACTGTCTGCCACTTCGGCTGCCCCGGCCCGACCGACCAAAACAACGATTTCACCCTTCACGGTGCGACCGCCAAATTGCCCGGCCAAGTCACCCAGCGTGCCGCGTGTCACCTCTTCAAACTTTTTGGTCAGTTCCCGACACACAACTGCATCGCGCCCCGCCCCCAAAACATCTCGCAAGTTGGTTAATAATTCACCAACACGTTTCGGACTTTCGTAGAAAACCAGCGTGAAAGGCGTATCGCGCAGCGCCGCGATCTCCGCCTCTCGCTGCGCTTTCCCGGTGGGGAGGAACCCGATAAAGGCGAAACGGTCCGTTGGCAGGCCCGAGAGGCTCAGCGCGGCCAAAACCGCCGATGGCCCGGGTGCTGCATGCAGCGGCAGACCAGCAGCAATGACCGCCCGCGCAAGTTCAAAGCCGGGATCGGCCACCAGCGGTGTACCAGCCTCGGCCACATAGGCCAGCGATCTGCCTTCCGCGATCAGGGCGACGAGACCTGCCACCGCCGCTTCCCCGCTGTGATCATGAAAGGCGATCACCTTGCGCCCACGCAGCGCCACGCCGTGGATGTCCATCAGCTTGCGCGCGGTTCGCGTATCTTCCGCCGCGATCACATCGGCGCTGTTCAGAATATCAAGCCCGCGCAGCGTGATGTCGCGGGCCGCCCCAATGGGCGTCGCCACGAAATAGAGCCCGGCAGAGAGTGGCGCATCGTCATATTTCATCACTGGACCAGATCGCCCCCTGCTTTATGATGCGCCCAACCGGGCAACCGGCGGGCTTTTCCGCATGGTTGCCGTGAAGCCAAAAAGGATGCCTATATGTTTGCCCGTTTGACGCCCGCTCACAAGCCGTTTGCCCGCGTGATGGCCGTATTTGCCCTGCTTTGGCTGGCCGCCTGTGATGTGACGCTGGATGCGGATGCAAACACCGGGCGCGCCATTGATCCGACTGAACCGATTGAAGTGGCGCTGTTGGTGCCCGGCGGATCGGCGCAGGAAACCGACAATCAGCTGGCGCAGAACTTTGAGAACGCGGCAAGGCTTGCCATCGCCGACCTCGAAGGGGCGACAATTGACCTGCGCGTTTACAACACCGTTGGCGGCAACCCCGAACAGGCCGCCGTTGCAGCTCGCCAGGCCGTCGATGACGGCGCAAAGATCATCCTCGGACCGCTTTTTGGTGAAGCCGCCAACGCTGCCGGTGTCGCTGTGGCAGGGCGCAACGTGAATGTGCTGGCATTCTCAAACAACCCGGCCATCGCGGGGGGCAATGTCTTTGTGCTCGGCGCCACCTTCAGCAATACCGCCGACCGGCTCGTGCAGTTTGCAGGTCGGCAGGGGATCAACCGCTATATGGTGATGTACGGCGACGACTTGCCTGGTCAGGTTGGGCGCGATGCGATCACAGCAGCCGTGCAGAACAATGGCGCGCAAGTCGTGGGCATCGAAAGCTATCCTCTGTCGCAGCAGGGGATTTTCACCAGCACGCGGCGGCTGGTGTCCGCTGTCGAAGGCTCTGGCGCGCAAGCAGTCTTTACCACTGCTGGAGCCAACGCCGATCTGCCCATCCTTGCGACAGCCCTGCCAGACGCCGGGATGAGCACGACCGATCACCGTTTCATCGGCCTGACACGCTGGGATACGCTGCCACAGCTCGCCGCGCTGCCGGGGCTGGAAGGCGGGCTTTTTGCCCTTCCTGATCAGGGAACGGCGACGCTTTTCGCGAACCGCTACTCTGCGACATATGGCGAACAGCCGCACCCGCTGGCGGGCCTCGCCTATGACGGGATTGCCGCGATCGGCGCCCTGGCTGCGGCAGGCAACCGCGACGCGCTGACAAAAGAGGCGTTGACCCAACCGCAAGGCTTTCGTGGGACATCTGGCGTGTTCCGGCTTTTGCCCAACGGCTTGAACCAGCGGGCGTTGGCCGTTGCCACGTTCAACAACAACCAGGTGCTGATACTTGAACAAGCCCCAAGAAGTTTTGGTGCCGCCGGCCTCTGACCCCGGCAACCCACCCAAGACACCGC
>JBCBOD010000201.1:0-3991 GCA_039821425.1 Pseudomonadota bacterium | reverse complement strand
GGATAACTGGCTTGGCAAAGAAATAGGCCAAAAGCCCCACGCCGGAATTTTGTGTCACAACGTAGTCGCATGTTTGCAAGAACCGCTCTGCCCCCGCCTTGCGCACGAAAAGCCGGTCATGCTCGATCAGCAGGTTTTCCAGCGCGTGCTGCTCTTCGGGCGTGTAACGCTCATTCGGGTGCAGCGTGACCATGACTTGCCTGCCGGCATCACGGTCGAGCACCGTCTTGATCATGTCGATGGGACTGCAGGTCTGGAAACTGCGTTTGCGCAAAAGCTGACCTTGCAGCGGTACAAAGACAAAGCCGTCCTTGCGGGCGTCGATGGGGGCGCCGTCAAACAGGCGATTGCGCCACAGCCGATAGAAGTTCGCCGCTTTCCGGGCGTTCACCTTGGCCGGATCGAACTGTGCCTTGGCCACCGGCCACTTCCACCGTTCGGCCCCCGCCTCGATATGCCAAAACGGGTAGATGTAAGTTTTTCGAAAGGTCAGCCCGCGCGCGTTGACCGGCGCATCCATCAGGTGCAGCGCACGGCCCGGACGGGTGTGCGCCCGCAGCCGCGCCAGATCATCGTCGCCATCAAAGGCCACGGTAAGCCCCGCCTCTTTCAGCACTTCACTAACCTTGGCGATGAAATTGTGATTGCCCCGCTCGGCCTGGGCGCGCAGCTGCGGATGCAGGTAGAAAGTGACGGTGTCGCGCGCGCTCATGCCCACAAAGCTAGGCCCTGTCCACGAAGGCGGCAAGCGGCCCGGGGTTGTTTGCGCCAGCCCCGCCCGCCATATAGGCCCAAAGGTACGACAAAGGATCCGATCATGGCAGACGATCAATTCCCCGGCTGGCACGGCACAACGATAATTGGTGTGCGCAAAGGCGGGCAGGTTGTGATTGCGGGCGACGGGCAGGTCAGCCTTGGCCAGACCGTGATCAAGGGGACCGCCCGCAAGGTCCGCCGCCTGTCGCCGGGTGGGCAAGATGTGATCTGTGGTTTCGCCGGGTCCACCGCTGACGCATTTACTCTGCTTGAGCGGCTGGAGAAAAAGCTCGAAGCAACACCCGGCCAGCTCGCTCGCGCCTCTGTTGAGCTGGCAAAGGACTGGCGCACCGACAAATACCTGCAAAAGCTGGAAGCGATGCTGATCGTGAGCGACGGCGCGGACCTGTTCGTGATCACCGGTGCAGGTGACGTGCTGGAACCCGAACATGACATTGCCGCCATTGGGTCAGGCGGCAACTTTGCCCTCGCCGCAGGGCGCGCGATGATGGACAGCGACAAGGATGCCGAAACGATTGCAAGGGACGCGATGGCGATTGCCGCCGACATCTGTGTCTACACCAACGGCAACCTGACGGTTGAGGCGATCAGCGCATGATCGAACGCGATGATGTGCGCGCTGCTGTGGCCAGCGGCCTGATCAGCGAAAAGCAGGCGGCTGACCTGATCAGCCTGTCTGACAGCCGGCGCGGCGCACGCGAAAACCTCAACCCAGGCGATGAGCCGTTTGAGCTGTTCAAAGGGTTCAACGAGATCTTCATTGTCGTCGGGCTTTTGATCCTGTCGCTGGGCTGGTGGGGTGTTGTTGGGCTCGCCCTCGGGGATGAGATCGTGAACCTGCAGGACTATGCGATGTGGGTCACGCTGATTGGGGCGGGGCTGTTATGGCTCTTGTCGGAATACTTCATCCGGCGTCGCCGTATGGTGGCCCCGGCAATTGCCCTGTCGATCATGTTTGCGCTGAACGCGGGGTTCGGGTTCACCGCCGTTCTGTCCGAACCCTTCATGATCGCCCAGAATGATTTCACCAGTGTGCCCTGGCCTCTGTTCCTCGCCACGCTTGCAATCCTTTTTTACTGGTGGCGCTTCCGTGTCCCCTTTGCGATGGCGATGATTGCGCTGGGGCTTTTCACCGTGGCGATTGTCTACACCGCCAGCCGCGGTGGCCGGGTGGAAGACATCAGCGATTTCTTCCTGCTTTCCGCCGATGGCCCCTTTGCCCTGATCACGCTCGCCCTTGGCGTGCTCGTTTTTGGTGTTGCCATGGCCTTTGACATGAGCGACCCGCACCGTGTGACCCGCCGGTCGGCCAATGGCTTCTGGCTCCATGTCATCGCAGCGCCGGCACTGGTGAATACTGTTGCGCTGAGCCTGCTGGATCAGGACACGGATGGCGCAAACCTGATCCTTCTCGGCGTCCTCCTCCTCTTCGCCATAGTGGCTATCATCATCGACCGCCGGTCGTTCCTGATTGCCGCCATCGGCTATATCGTGGCGCTGGCCGCCACTGTTTTTGACGGCGACGGTGCGGCGCTGACCGTGCTGATCCTTGGTATTGTTCTGCTGCTGCTTGGCGCGTTCTGGGAACGGATCCGCGCCCGCGTTCTGCGGCTGATGCCCGGGTTCATCCCGCTGCATCGCCTGCCCCCCTCACATGCGTAAGGCCCATTTATGACTGACCTGACCCCCCGCGAAATCGTCTCGGAACTCGACCGTTTCATCATCGGCCAGAAGGGCGCCAAACGCGCTGTCGCCGTCGCCCTGCGCAACCGCTGGCGGCGCAAGCAGCTGGGCGATGATCTGCGGGATGAGGTCTATCCTAAGAACATCCTGATGATCGGGCCCACGGGTGTCGGCAAGACTGAGATTTCGCGACGCCTGGCCAAACTCGCCCGCGCGCCGTTCTTGAAGGTGGAGGCGACGAAGTTTACCGAGGTGGGCTACGTCGGCCGCGACGTGGAACAGATCATCCGCGATTTGGTGGATACGGCGATTATCGACACCCGTGAACACATGCGCGAGGACGTCAAAGCCAAGGCGCATCAGGCCGCCGAGGATCGGGTGATCACTGCCGTTGCCGGGACCGATGCCCGCGATGCGACGCGCGAGATGTTTCGCAAGAAACTAAAGTCGGGGGAGCTCGACGACACGGTGATCGAGCTGGAGCTTGCCGATAACTCCAACCCACTGGGTGGCTTCGAAATCCCCGGGCAACCCGGCGCTGGCATGGGCGGCATGATGAACCTTGGTGATCTGTTCGGAAAGGCGATGGGCGGGCGTACCGTCAAGAAACGGATGACTGTCGCGGAAAGCTATGACGCGCTGATCGCGGATGAGGCGGACAAGCTTCTGGATGATGAAACCGTCACAAAGGCGGCACTGGAAGCAGTGGAACAGAACGGCATCGTCTTTCTCGATGAGATCGACAAGGTTTGTGCGGCTGCCGACCGGCGCGGTGCCGATGTCAGCCGCGAGGGTGTCCAGCGTGACCTTCTCCCGCTGATCGAAGGAACCACCGTCAGCACCAAACATGGGCCGATCAAGACGGACCACATCCTCTTCATCGCCTCCGGCGCGTTCCATGTGGCCAAACCATCCGACCTTTTGCCCGAACTTCAGGGCCGCCTGCCGATCCGGGTGGAGCTGCGCGCCCTGACCGAAGAGGATTTCATCCGCATCCTGACGGAAACGGACAACGCGCTGACGCTGCAATATTCTGCGCTGATGAAAACCGAAGAGGTCACAGTCACCTTCACAGAAGACGGGATCGCGGCATTGGCCAAGATCGCGGCAGAGGTGAACGAAAGCGTCGAAAACATCGGTGCCCGCAGGCTCTACACCGTGATCGAGCGTGTGTTCGAAGATCTATCCTTCACCGCCCCTGACAAGGCGGGTGAAGATATCGCGATTGATGCGGCCTATGTCGAAGAGCACCTGGGCGAATTGGCCCGGTCAACGGATGTCAGCCGCTACGTGCTGTGATGCGGATCAGGCGCCACCCCACGATCGTCGTGTTCCTGATCGCGGGCGCTTTCGCCATCGTCTTTGCCTATGCCACGCTTAACCTCGTGCAGGTCGGCATGGCCAACATCCGCTTCTTGCGAGAGTTTGGCGTGACCGCGGTGATGGAAGGCGCGCTGGTCCAGCTGGCACAGATTGTCGTCACAGCCTTCATCGCCTTGATCAGCTGGATCGGTTTCAAAATCTGCGAGGG
>JBCBOD010000209.1:0-3279 GCA_039821425.1 Pseudomonadota bacterium | reverse complement strand
GCGAAACATTTTGAAAGGAGGTGATCCAGTGCATCATGAGGTATTGGAGAATTGTGTCGGGACAGCTTGGGAGGTTCACAGCTAAGGCAGCCCTTGGCTGAAGAAGACCCAAGGTGGGACACCCTAACCGACCCACCTCCCTTAATTCAGGAAAGGGCCATCCCGTCGCCGGGGTGGCCCTTTTTCTTTGCGCCAGGCGGCGTATGTTTTGCGTACACAAGGCGTACACAACCTGTACAGACAAGAGCAGCAACGCGCGGGGCAACAATGCGGGTCAACGATCAGATCGAAATCGCCGATTGGGAAATGACAGAGAGCTTCGTGCGCGCCTCTGGCCCCGGGGGACAGCACGTGAACAAGACATCATCCGCCGTGGAACTGCGGTTTGAGGCGGCGCGCTCTCCCAACTTGCCGCCACCTGTCAAAGCGCGGCTGAAACGGCTCGCCGGGCAAAGGTGGACGCAGGACGGTGCTGTCGTGATCTTTGCCCAGGACACCCGCAGCCAGGCCCGCAACCGCGAGATCGCGCGCGACCGGCTGAAGGCGCAGATCCTGAAAGCACTGGAAAAACCAAGGCGGCGGATCCCGACAAAACCGACAAAAGGATCGGTCAGACGCAGGCTTGAGGCAAAGAAGGCCCGGGGTGAGGTGAAGGCGCTTCGCGGAAAAGTCGCGCCCTAGCCACAAAGATACCCCGAGAAAACCGCGCGCGGGCTCATGGCTTCTTAACCTGTTTACCGAATTCTTGGCGACATCAGGCACCAATGGAGCGGTCCATGTCGCAGTTACAGATTATCCTTGCCCCCATCTTTGCGCTGATGGTGATGGCCTTTCTTTTCAATGCCGTTCTGCGCAAATTCCATGGGAGCAAGTACGAACAACCGATGCTTGGCGTCCTTTTTGGAACGGCACTTGTCGTCGGCATGACAAATCCCATTACCATTGGCGAGGGGCTGATCGTCGATGCGCGCACCTTGCTTGTGGCGGCGGCTACGGTGTTTGGCGGACCCATCGCAGGCCTTGTGACCATGGTTTTCGGCCTCGCCGCGCGGGCCTATCTGGGCGGCGCGGGCCTGACGGCAGGCCTGATCGGCTTGCTGCTGGCCTATGGCATGGCCCTGCTCTGGCAGATGAAAGTGCAGCACTTGATCCGCAACAGGGTTTTGGCGGACGCGCTTGCAGGTATGTTTGTGACCGGATCCATCATCGCACTCTTCGTGCTGCCATTTCCCATCGCGATGCAAATCATGATGCAGGTCCTGCCGACGCTGATCGTGACAAACACGTTTGGGATGGTCGCGATCGGGTTCATCTACCGGCGCGAGGTAAAGTATTTTGAAGATGCCCGATTGTTGGCGGCCTATGCCAAGACAGACCCCCTGACCAAGACGCTGAACCGGCGCGGGCTTGATCGCGCGTTTGACGAAGCAGCAAAGGCGCGCAAGGACGGGCATGCGATGCTCTACTTCGACATCGACAACTTCAAGGGCATCAACGACACCTACGGCCATGATGCTGGCGACAAGGCGCTGGAGGTGATTGCTGACCGCGTCACGCAATGTGTCCGGGGGGAGGCTGTCTTTGCCCGCCATGGCGGTGATGAGTTTTCCATCTATCTGCCTGGCGTGCATCCGTCCGACCTGAACATTATCGCGGACCGTCTGTGCCGGCTGATTGCCAGCTCTCCGATTGCGCATAAGGATACGCTCTTTACGACCTCTATCAGCATGGGCGGTTATTGGACGGCAGAGGATATCTCGCTTCAGGCGCTAATCGACTATGCCAATAGGCAGTTGCTGCGGGCCAAGAAGATGGGCAAGAACCGGGCCGTTGTGGCGACTGCGGAAGAAGTCGAAATGGCCAGTGCGGTGGCCTAGCAACCCCCGGCTTTAGACCAGCACCGGCTGCTTTTCCTGCTCGCCCACGTCAAACACACGCCGATAGCGCGCAACCTCTTCAGCCGGGCCCATGGCCTTGTTGGGATTGTCACTCAACTTGACTGTCGGACGCCCGTTTGCTGCCACCGCCTTGCAGACAAGCGAGAATGGCGCCAGCGCGTCATCGCCGACAAGCCCCTTGAAGTCATTGGTCAGCATCGTGCCCCAGCCAAAACTGACGCGGCAGCGCCCGGCAAATTGCGCATGCAGCGCCGTGATCTTGTCGACATCCAGCCCGTCAGAGAATATGACCAGCTTTTCGCGCGGATCTTCGCCACGATCCTTCCACCACCGGATCGCCCGTTCGGCGCCTGCCGCCGGATCGCCGCTATCAACCCGGATCCCGGTCCATCCCGCCAGCCAGTCTGGCGCGCCATCGAGAAAGCCTTGGGTGCCGAATGTATCGGGCAGAATGATCCGTAGGTTGCCGTCATGCTCTTCATGCCAATCGGCGAGTACGTCATAGGGGGATTGGCGCAAGGCCGCGTCATCTTCGGCAAGGGCCGCATAGACCATGGGCAATTCATGGGCGTTGGTGCCAATCGCCTCGATCTCGCGCATCATGGCGATGCGGCAGTTCGAGGTGCCGGTGAAGCTGTCGCCCAGCCCTTCCATCATCGCCTGCACGCACCAGTCCTGCCAGAGGTAGCTGTGCCGCCGCCGGGTCCCGAAATCGGCGACACGCAGATCGGTATGAGTTTGCAGCTTTTCGATCTTGCCCCAGAGCTTTGTCATCGCGCGCGCATAGAGCACCTGCAACTCAAACTTGCCCATGTCCTTGAGCACGGCGCGGCTGCGCAATTCCATAATCACGGCCAGCGCGGGGATTTCCCACAGCATGACCTCTGGCCAGGTGCCTTCGAACGTCAGCTCATACTGTCCGTCGCGCTTTTCGAGGTGATAGGGCGGCAGTTGCAGTTTCTCGAACCATTCCATGAAGGCGGAGGTGAACATCTGCCGCTTGCCGTAGAATGTATTGCCACGCAGCCAGGTGCTTTCCCCCCGTGTCAGGCGGAGTGATCGGATGTGATCTAATTGCTCGCGCAGCTCGCCTTCGTCCACCAATTCAGCAAGCCGAATGGATTTCGTGCGGTTGATCAGGGAAAACGTGACACGGGTGTCCGGCCGGTTGCGGAACACCGATTGGCACATCAGGAGCTTGTAGAAATCGGTGTCGATCAGCGACCGGACGATCGGATCAATCTTCCATTTGTGGTTCCACACGCGCGTCGCGATATCAACCATTGCAGTTCCCCCCGTTGGCGCCCCGTGTTAGATCAACATGGGGCTGGGCTGGCAAGGGGGCCGTGGGCATGGCATTGCGGTATGATTTCGACATGTT
>JBCBOD010000115.1:0-13296 GCA_039821425.1 Pseudomonadota bacterium | reverse complement strand
TCGGGCGATAGGTCCAGTCCTGTGAAAACAGGTCCGCGCTGATCGGATTGTAGACGCCCACCTGGCCGTAGCCGTGGTGATATTGAACACCGTCGGTCAGAACGCTGCTGGCGACGCGGTTACTTTTGGCTTTCGCAGCAACCGCCAGGATGTGGAAATCGTCGGGCATCTGTTCAGGTGTGACGAGGATGGAGACTGGCGACACGTTGCGAAGCTTCCAAAGGGTGGGGACCTGTGCTTCCAATTCATATGAAAAGCCAGGAAGAACGCCGCTTACGAAGCGACGGATCTCACGAAATACCGGCCATTCCTCCGTCGTTATGCCGGCACAGAACAAACCAAACTTCGCATCATAGCGCCGTGTGAAGGAGTTGGCGGTCCTTGTCTGGGGTCCTGGCACGTTGAGGAACGGTGGATGGGGTGTTGGCGCGCCATAGCGTGTTGGCAGATCGCTGCCCCCGAGGTTCTGGCCAAAGTCGCCCTCAATTCCGGGGAGAGGAGTAATGTAAATTGGAAGACCGCGACGCTGGTACGCTCGTTTGAACGTTCTGAGCGTTGTGTAGATACTCGTGGCTTGATTGATGTGTTCTTTGACGGATGTGTTGGCATCGTGGCGAAGGGGGCCGCGACCCTGTGGGAAGCCGCGATCGTCAAAGGTGGCAAGCTTCAGGCCCGAGGTCGGCGTGCCGAACTGCATCGCAGCGCAGAATTCGGCCCGCGACAGGTTCACGTCGCCATTGGCACCCAAGGGCGAGACCGGGATGGGTTCAATCGGCAGGGCCATACCGTCGCTGGACGCAGTGGTGGCGCACGTTCCCGGACCGGGGCCTTTGCAGGGATCGTCAAAATAGAAATCATCAACCCCGTGGGCGGCGGCGTATTCCGTACCCATCTCGGCAATTGCACGGGGAAAGCGCTGGACGATGGCCTGATTCATGCCCTCGATGGCGTTCATGGCCTTTTCGGCAGTGTCCATGCCGTGCCTTGGATTAAACCTTCTTCGAATTTGGCCTGCGTCCCAAGCGGCGTTAAGTGCGGGCACCGCGTATCCTAAGTGCGTGTAACCACAAACACCCACATTCCAGACAAAAGTTGCCCCCGGTGTAAAACATGACGCCCAGTAGTGAACGCCTGCACGTACCCCAATCATGGCTGCGACGATGTCGATTTCTACCAACGTCCCATTCAAAGCCTCGGACCCCAGCGCCAGCGTAACGGCTTGGGTGGTGGTCACGTTGTTCATCGAGATCACGTTCAGCGACCGCGCCGTCCAGGCGCCATGCATTTCGGCCAAAGCGTCGGCGGCGTCTTGCACCTGACGCCGATCCTCGATCATCTGACCCGCATTCATATGCGCGGCCAGCATCGTTGTGACCGGCACAATGGTGGCGACGGCCAGCACGGCCACCGCGCCACGGCGCCGACGGCCCAGGATATCTTTGACCCTGTCCCAGATCATGACAGCACCACGGTGGCTGACCCATTACGATAGTACAGGCCGTCAGGATGCTTGTCGTCGCTCAGAAACCGGCGGAAAGGCGTTGTGAGCGGATACTTGAAGGTCACCGTTGCCTTGATCGGCTGGCGCGCATCGCTGGTCAGGCCTGAAATGCTGCGCTCCCATTCGACGGTGACATCGACATTGCCCGGCGTGAAGGCATAGCAGATGCGATTCCCAACGGCGGTGAGGTAACTGGGCGTCAGGGTCGTGCCGCTGACCAGCGCGCGCCCTGCGGGGATGCGCGGGCAACCGGTGGCACCAAGGCCAGAGGATGGGGAGGCAGCGACCAGGGCCCACCGCGCGGCATCCAGCCATTTCGTTGCGTCTTCGTTCTGCGGGCAAAGCGCAGCCGCTGCTGCGGCTGCTGGCGACTTGTAGCTGCTGGGGTTCAACAGATCCGGGCACTTGTGCACCAAGGCAGACCGTGCCGCGGCATAGGCGGCCTGCTCCAGATAGAGCCGGTGCTGGGCCAGGATCATCGTCTGCGCCACCGCACCGAACAGGATCAGTACGGCCGGGAAGGCCAGGATCGCCTCCATCGACACCGATCCCCGGCGGCGGCGGGACAGGGCCCGCCGGACATATGTCCAGGCGCGGGGGGTCATTTCGACTTGTTCACCAGCTCTTGAACGTCGGTCTTGTAGCCGGTGCGGTCCGTTTTGCGTTCCGTCATGATGCCCGAACCGGTCAAAGCGAGCGCGCCAACAGCAGCAATGGCAAATCCAAAAATCAGAAGCTTTTCCAGTGTCATATCTGCTGTTCCTAAATGGTCGAACTGATGTCGGGCTTAGTTTCCTGACTGGCGCAACGTATCAAGTTCAGTGCCGAGCTCCTGGCGCTCGGTCCCGCGGTCGCCAACCATGGTCGTGCCGACGGTTGTGATTGCGAAAAGCGCTGCCAGCGCGAAGCCAAAGATCAGAAGTTTTTCGAGGGTCATCAGATTTTTCCTTTTTCGAAGCGTTGGTACTGTTTGCATGGCGTTAGGGGGCCATGATGGCGTCCACCTGAGTGCGGACAAATTCGACAATATCGGTGCTCATCACGGCGAGCGCGGTGACAACGGCCAGGCCCAATCCGAAGAGAAGAAGGTATTCAAGCGACATTGTGGCGTCTCCAGTTGTTTGGGCGATCCGGCCCTGTTTGTATGTCTACCCTACACACCGGCGCGCGGTCTCGCCGGGGTATCGTATCGGATGCGACAGCATGGCCTTACACTGCCTCCAGCGGGTCATCGGCGCCTTTGCGGTGGAACAGGCTCCGCATCGCGTATTGGCCGCCCTCGAAACTGCTGCTTTCCACCTCTGCGATTTCCATCACCAGGCGCTTGCGGCCCAAGCGCTGGATCTGCACGACGATATCAATCGCTTCGATGATCTGCCGGCGGACGGCGATCAGAGGCACCTCGATGTCAGACATGAGGCACAGCGTCTCAAGCCGAGACATGGCGCGTGCGGGATCGTCGGCGTGAACGGTGGAAAGCGAGCCTGCATGCCCCGAATTCATCGCCTGGATCATATCCAGTGCCTCACCCCCCCGGCACTCGCCCACGAGGATCCGGTCAGGGCGCATCCGCAATGTTGCGCGAAAGAGCTCACGAATGGTGATCCCGCCGCGGCCCTTGGCGTCGGGCATCTGGGCCTCCAATTGCACGACGTGGGGCATGTTGAGGTCCAATTCGACCACGTCTTCAATGGTGATGATGCGTTCGCTTGGGTCCATCATACGGGCGAGGATGCCCAAAAGCGTCGTTTTGCCCGTGCCAGTGCCGCCGGAGATAATTATGTTTTTGTGTCCAATCACGGCGTTTCGCAAATATTCCGCCGCTTCAGGCGACAATGATCCGCCCTCAAGCAGCTGATCCAGCGTGGGCGGGGTGCGCGCGAACTGGCGGATCGCCAGCGTAATCCCGGCACGTGCCGCGGGATCCTGCACGATATGCACACGCGACCGATTGGGCATCCGCGCCTCAAGCGACAGGTCGTGGGGCGTAAGGCGTTTGCCGGAGTACTGAAGGATCACGCGGGCAAGCCCACGCAGCGCCGCCTCGTCCCGCATCTTGTGCTCGGTCTTCACGACGCCTTTGGGGCCATCAATAAAGATCTCATCAGGCCCGTTTATCATGATCTCGGACACGGCCGGGTCATCATAATAGGCCTCAAGCGGCCCCATCAGGTGCCGCACAAGCGCGTCATAGGCGGATTCTGAAATGGTGTCTGTCATCCGACCGGGAGCGAGAAGATCACGGATTCAATCTCCGTCGCTGCGACAAGGGCGCGAAAGAGCAGCATGGCCAATGCCATGAATGCCCCAAGCACGACGCCAAGTGTCAGCACGTAGTCCAAGCTTGCCATTGGTTTTGTTCCCTCCTTTGGGACGCTACCTTTACGCAAGGTAACAAAGAAGATTTCCCAATGGATATTAGTATTTACGCAAAGCGCTTGGTCCGTCTAGTATTTCATACGATACCAGTACGGGGGCGGACACTTTCGCTATGGTAGTGTTGCGGCCTCACCAGGGGTGGCGTCGCACCGATCTGTGACGAAAAGCGCGGAGACGGGGATGCGAATCCCGCTAGGGTGCCGCGCAAATAACGCTGACGTCACGTTCGATTGGGCGATGCTGACATAACCAAAGCGACCAAGTGAAGGGTTTGCTGATGAGACATATATTTGCGATTGTGGTGCTGGCGGGCGTTGCCGCCCCGGCCCACGCGGACGATTGCTCTGAACTGGGCCTGACGAACGGCTATCTGACCGAGCATTTTTGTAGCCAACTGCGCGATCTCGCCGGAGCAAGCACGACGCGCAGCATGGCGCCAAGTACAGATGAAACGTTAGCCGACCAGTTCCATGATCTTGAAATCATTCAAGAAGCCTATCGCGCTGATCCGCGCAAGACGCTGGAATTGATTGAACGTATCCGGAATGCTGGCGGTCTGGTCGAACAATAGCTGCCGCGCCGGGTGAAAGGGATGTGGGCGGTTCACGCTCCCACAAACGGAACAGGAAAGGGGAAGATTGCGATGACCTTTAACAGAACAGTAAAAGTGGTTGGGGCACTGGGCCTGGCCTTTATGGTCAGCGGATGTGCCGATATTTATTCATTCTTCGACACCTCGCCACCTGCTGCAGTGCAGACCCAGGCAGTTGTCGCGCCGGTGCCGCAGCCGTTGCCCGCCCCGGTGCCGGTGCCGCCTGTTCAAGCACAAGTCACGCCCCCGCCAGAGCCCGGTCTTCAGCCAGAGATCCCGTCAGAGCGCCAGCTGATCCTCGACGACATCTTCGGCGGTGGCGACGAGGATGGCGGTGGCGGCGGTTGGTCGGGGTAAGCGCAATGGTACTGCGTCTGACAGGTATTGCCGCTGCGATGGCAACGGTGTCGGTTCTTGCTACCGGCGCAGCCATGGCGCAAACCGGGTGGGCGGTGGACGCGCTGTTGCGCGATGCCGCCAATCCACCGTCGGTGCGCAGTATTGATCGCACCACGCGGCCCGAGAAACGGTATGCCATCGTGATCGGCAATTCGGACTACGAGGCGATCCCCGATCTGCCCAATGCCCATGCCGACGCGAATGTGATGACCCAATTCCTGCGCGCGCAGGGCTATCTCGTGCAGCATCACAAGGACATCACCAAGCGTGGATTCGAGAACGTATTGCGCCGGGCTTTGTTCGATGTGGATAAAGACACCGAAGTGGTGATCTTCTTTGCGGGCCACGGCTTCCAGATCGGGGCCGAGAACTACCTGGTGCCGGTCGATGCTGATCTCGACAGCGTATACGACGTGCCGTTTGAGGCGGTATCGCTGGGCAGTCTGGTGGGCATCGTCGGCTCGCGCGCCCGGTTGCAGATCGTGATCCTGGACAGCTGCCGGGACAATCCGTTTGCCGGCAAAGAGGTGCTGACGGCCGTTGGCAGTGAGTTACGGGAAACGCGCACGGGCTTCTCGTCGCAATCGGCGCCTTTGAATTCCAGCCTGATCTTTTCGACATCCCCCGGCGCCGTCGCGTTTGATGGACAAGGTGAGAACAGCCCGTTCACCGCCGCCCTGATCGAAGAGGCGTCGGCACAGCCCGACGCGCCGGTGAAGGACATTTTTGAAGGCGTTCGGCGGCTCGTCTATGAAAAGACCAATGGGCGTCAGGTGCCTTGGGACAGCTCAACCCTGGTTGAGCCCGCATCCTTCGGGATCGGTGCGGCCCTGTCGCGGCCCATCGCCGTGCAAGTGGCGGGCGGCGGCGTGTCGCGCGGACTGGCCCGGGTCTCTCCGGTCACGCCTTCGGCCTCTGGCGAAACCGCGCAGGCGGTGGCCGAGACCAGTTCCGTGTTGGAGGCCCCGTTCATTGACGAGGTTGAGATCGGCTTTGCTCTGCGAAACGCGCTGGACCTGACGCCTGCAGATCAGATCACCATTGTCACCGGCCCCGAGACCGGGCGGCTGGTGCTGCCCGACGAGAACGGCCTGAACCGTGATGTCAGCGGGCAGACCCTGTCCAGCGCCGACATTGACCGGCTGCTACTCATCAACGAGTCGGTACAAATCCCGGCGCTGTCCTTGGCGAATGGGTATATCGAGGATGCTGTGGCCTTGCAGGTCAACGGCACCGATCAGCGCATCGCCCTGCATCTGGAGCCCGAGCAGTGCGATTTCCACGCAGGCGATCACCTCGATCCCGACGGGATGGGCATCACGCGCTACGCAAACGAACTGGAACCTGAGGCCGCACTAGCGGCATGTCGGGCGGCGGTGGAACGCGAGCCAGAAAACGGGCGCTTTCACTTCCAGCTGGGCCGTGCGCATGTCGCCTTGCGCCAGATGGATCAGGCGATTGCCTCGTTTGAGCGTGCCCGCGATCTGGGCCATGCGCGAGCGTGGAATGCCCTGGGCAATGCGATCTTGAACCTTGAGCGAGAGACCGGCGGCCAGGTGAACCCGCAGGCGTCGACCGACGTGCTGACACTGTTTGCCCGGGGTGTGGATGAGGCCGATCCCTATGCGATGTATTCGCTGGGGCGGCAGTTCATGCGCTTTGGTGGCACGCCAGAGGTTGAGATCGAAGGCTATGACCTCATGATGCGGTCGCTTGAGGTGGGCCACACCTTCGCGATGAACGAGCTTGGCTTCTTCTACCTGGATGAGGATGGTGAGTATTTCGATCCTGAACGTGGTCTGCGGTACCTACAGGAGAGTGCGGCACGTGAAGACATCTTTGGCTTCAACAACATGGGTCTCGTGTTCCTCAATGGCCTTGGCGGGACCGAGGTTGATGATGCCGCCGCGTTCGACATGTTCACCAAGGCCGCCCAGGGTGGGCATCCAAACGCCCCGGGCAATCTGGGCCGGATGTACCGCGAAGGTCGTGTGGGTGGCGTGCCTGATTTCGCCAAATCCGTCGAATGGTATCTCGCAGGGCTGAACCGCGGCGATGCACGGGCGGGCGGCACGGCTGCGTTTCTGATCGCGACAGAAGGCGTTGACGGGTTCGATCTGTTCGATGCGGCGATGATCGGCGCGCAGTCGGCGGCCCTGACAAACCAGGCTGCTGCGGCGCAATCGCTTCAGCTATTGGGCAATTTCCCGGAAAACGCCTTGAACGGAGGGGCGCAGAAGTTGATCAACCTGCTTGGCGGTGAGGTAACTGCGGATGGCGCCTTTGGCCCCGCCAGCCAGACGGCAATGGATCAGGTGCTGGCCAGCTACGGCGCAGGCCCGGCGGAAACCGATCCGGTGGCGCGCATTGTGCAGCTTGCGTCGGTGTTCTGGACCACGTCGCCGTTCCGGGTCGATCTGTATTAAATTTCCTTGGCCGCGCGCGTTGCAGAGACGCGCGCTGCGCGCCGATTGGCACATCGCGCCCAACGGCGTCCCGTTCTGTTCGCGTCTTGAGGCTCTAATGGCGCGTGCGCTGTCGGGCGTGCGGAGCGATCCTGCTTCCATGATGCCAACAATCGCGCACGAGGAACGGCGGTGCTAAGTTGCCCGAAGTATTGACTCTCGTTTAGCCACAAGCTCAGCGTTATATCTTGCCGATTTTGAAAACCGCGCGAATCTTGGCCATGCTCACGTTCGCATATGGCGCAAGCAGGTGAAAATCACTATCTGAAAGAATCTCGTACAGGTGGCGTCAGAAAACTGTTCACAGCAGCAGGGTTAAGGCGTTCCAATTCCAGGTAATAATTGATGCGGAAATTGGAGTTCCCCCGGTTTGATGGACGGCTATGGGCTTAGAGATTCCAGCCCTTCATTGGTGGTCCTTTCGTAGTTGATTGGTCGAGTGTGCGGTATCGCAGCGTGCGCCGGGACGATGCCGATCTGCGCCAGGCGATGAAGGTTGTGGCGGCCGAACGGCGCCGGTTCAGCTATCCATTGGCCGGTAGGTGATTGCATGCAATCACCGTAAGGCGCCGCGTGCATATGATGCTGGAACGTCAGGGCCGGCAAGTGAACCAGAAGAAGGTGCGGCCGCTTTATCGCGAAGAGAAGCTGCAGGTGAGGAAACGCGGCGGTCGGAAGCGTGCTCTGGGAACGCGTCGGCCAATGCTGGTGCCGGAACGCCCCAATGAACGCTGAAGCCTCGATTTCGTGTCGGACGCCTTCACTGACCGGCGCAGCTTCTGTGTCCTGGCAATCGTGGACGACTTTAGTTGGGAATGTCTGGCGCTAGTGGCAGACACGTCGCTCTCTGGGCTGCGTGTGACGCGTGAACTGACGGCGATCACGCTGCGACGTGGACGGCCCAGAACGATTGTCAGCGACAACGGGGTGGAACTGACCAGTACGGCGGTGCTCAGATGTTGCCAGGAAACGCGGATCGACCGGCACGAAATCGTGCCTGGAAAGCCGATGCAGAACGCTTTTGTGGAAAGTTTCAACGGCAGCTTCAAATATAAAATCTTGAACGAAACCCGGTTCTCGTCACTGCCCACCGTCCTCCGCATCCAAGTTCAAAAACGCGACACCGCTATTGCCCAGTTCCACCGATGCAAAGGGTCCCCCGTGATGCGTGTGTGCAGGGTCCTGCGGATCCAGTGGCCCGTCGCTGGCATAGATCGCTTCTGCGAACTGCTCGGCATTGTCCTTTGGCCGATAGCCCAAGTGTTGCGCCTTGGCATTGTCCACGGGTGCGCGGTCGTTATTGGACACCCCATAAACGACGCTGAAGCCGGTGATTGGCGTCTTGATCGACTGCTCCACCAGGTGGATCAGGTCGTCATAGCTTAGCCACGAACCGACCGCGCGGGAGTTTGTGACCTGCGCGCAGGACAGGATGCGCATACACACCGCCTCGACTCCGCGCTTGTCCCAGTAGAGCGAGGCCAGATCTTCGGCAAAACACTTGGCCAGGCCATAGAACGTGTCGGGTTTGTGGGAGGCGTCGATGCCGATGAAATCGGTCTTCTTGTGCATGCCAACTGCGTGGATCGACGAGGCGTAGATCACCCGGCGCAGCTTGTTGCGATGGGCGGCCTCCCAAACCGTGTAGGCGCCGTAGAAGTTCGGGCCCCAAAGCTCCGACATCGGCGCCTCGTCACCAATCGCCCCGAAATGCACAACCATATCAGTGCCTTGCAAGAGGGCCGCCATGGCATCAAGATCGGTGATGTCGGCCTGCACATAGGTCTCGTTAGGCGCGAGGTTCGCCACGCCCTCTGCAATGTCGGACGAAACAAATGTCTCGCACATGCGCGACAGCGGTTCCCTGAGAACGGACCCCAGGCGGCCCGCGGCCCCGGTGAGGACGAGTTTTTTCATGGGCTGGCTCCTTTGCGTTTTGCCATGGCGCGCGCATCGCCTGCCATCAGATCACGGCCTTCTCGACAATGGGCGTATTCGTGGGAATACGGTCAAAGCTGAACGGCGTCATATCCAGCGTGCGATACGCACCGTATGTCAGCCACTCCGCCGTGCCGCGCCCCATGGCCGGGGATTGCTGCAAGCCATGACCCGAAAACCCGTTCAGGAAGATGAAATTCGCAAGCTCGGTATGCGGGCCCATGATCGCGTTGTGGTCGAAGGTGTTCATCGCGTAGTGGCCCGCCCATTCCGACTGTACCTTGATCGCCTCGAACTGCGGGATGCGGGTCGCAAGCACCGGCCAGACATGTTGTTCCCACAACGAGAAATCCATCGTGTAGTCATCATAAGCTACTGCCGGATCATGGTCCGCATGTGCGCCGCACTGATAGGTTCCGCCGCCATTTTCGCGCACATGAACGCCCGAGGGGTCGATGGTCAGCGGCAGGTCGCGATCAAGCGGCTGTTCGGCCTTGAACACCCAGGAGTAGCGCTTGCGCGGCTCGACAGGCACGTCGATCCCGGCCATCTGCGCCAGCGCCGCCGCACGGGGGCCCGCGGCGTTCACCACATGCCCGCAGGCGATCACATCGCCGGATTTCAACGTGACGCTGTCCACCCCGGTTCCGCCCGCGTTGCGGGTGATCGCCACCACTTCGTTCTCGATATACTCCACCCCGCGCTCGCGCGACTGGCGCCGCCACCAATCGTTGACAGTTGCTGCGTCCCAATAGCCTTCATCCCGGGTGTTGATTGAGCCCAACACAATGTCATCCACGTTATAGAAGGGGTAGCGCGCCTTGATGTCACTAGGTGTCAATAACTCTGTCGCGGCGCCGCAGGCCAGTTGCACCTTTTGGCTGTCGCGCAGCACATCGGCGAAGGCTTCGTCCTCGGACAGATACATGTAGCCGAAGTTGCGGATCGACAGGTCAGGCACCCGCGTATCGCCGCCCATATAGCTCCGGATGTTCTTGACGAAATCCGCCGCAAACTGGCTGATCCGCACATTCAGGTCGGTGGAAAACTGTTGGCGCATGCAAGAGTTCGTGTGGGTGGTAGAGCATGCCTCAAACGTCAGATCCCGCTCGACCACGAGGACAGAGCCATCGAAATCGGGATTGTCCGACAGAAACCACGCGGTTGAGGCGCCCATGATCGCACCGCCCACGATGATCACGTCATAGGCGGGTTTGCTGGGTGTTTGTGTCTGTCCGGCCATCACACATGCTCCCCTTTGCGCACGGCCTCGGCAACTGACGCGATGTCATCAGGTGACAGACCATAGGCGTCGCGTGCCGTCGCTTCCGAGATATACCCATAGGCAAGGTCACGCTTAACCTTTTCTGTCGCGCGCGCGGCAGGATCGCCGTATCCCGCTCCCCCGGGAAAGGCCATCAGAACGCGTGCGCCATGCGGAACGAACTGTTTGCCCTTCGCCTGCATGCCCGCGCCGTCGCTGCGTACGATGGTGGTGGCGGCACCATTCTCACCGCCCCGCCGCCCGCGGGCCGGGTGTTTGCCGCGGTCAAACATCGCCTGAATATCGAACTCATGTCCCTCTTGCGCGCCCACTTCCATGCACTGTCCCAAACCGCCCCTCGTTTTACCCGCACCGCCTGAATCAGGACGCAGTTCTTTGCGCCAGATGATCACAGGGCCTGCATGCTCTGTCGCCTCGATCGGCATCGTCATTACACCTGAGGGGAAGGCGGTCGCGTTCAGCCCATCATGCTCGGGCCGCGCGCCTGAGCCGCCGGAGTTGAAGGTCAGCACCTCGGACCGCCGCGCATTTGGTGGGGCGGGCGCATCACTGCGGGGCCGCAGCGAGACCTGGAAATTGCACAGACACCCCGCACCCTCCGCGGGCACGAGGCCTGGCACGATCTTGTCGAACGCGTCATAGACGGCATCCGGCACGAAATGTCCCACAATATGACGCAGCGCCACCGGCGCAGGGTGCAGCGCGTTGACAATGGTGTTTTCCGGCGCCGTCACCTCAAACGGGGCAAGCGAAGCGGCGTTGTTGGGGATCTCGGGCGCAATTGCTACCTTCAGCGCATAGCACGCATAGGCCTTGGCATAGACGAACGGACAGTTGATGCCCTTCTTGTCAACGCCGCTCGATCCGGTGAAATCCGACACGATGCGGTCGCCCTCAACGCTGATCTTCACCTTCAGTGTGATCGGTTGGTCAAACCCATCCATCGTCATCTCACCACTGGCAGAAATCTGGGGCAGGGCGGCAATACGCTCCACCGTCGCGCGGTGAGAATTGTCGAGGATAAAGGCTGCGATTCCGTTCAGATCGGCCAAGGCAAACTCGTCCATCATGTCAATCAGGCGGCGATGGCCGATCTCGTTGCACGTCGCCAGCGCATAGATGTCGCCGATCAACTGGTCAGGCTCGCGTACATTGCCACGAATGATGCGCACCAGCGTGGCGTCCACGGTGCCCTTTTCGGCAAACTTCATGATCGGGATGTAAAAGCCTTCCTCGTATACGCTGTGCGCATCCGCCCCGAACCCGCGCCCGCCAATGTCCACGATATGCGCAGTACAGGCGAAAAACCCCACCAGCGCCCCGTCTCGGAACGAGGGCGTCACCATGGTGATGTCATGCAGATGGCCGGTGCCTTCCCACGGGTCATTGGTAATGTAGATATCGCCCTCAAACATGCGCGCGCGCCCGATTCGGCGAATGAAATGCGCCACCGCGTCGGCCATGGCGTTGACATGACCCGGTGTGCCGGTCACTGCCTGGGCCAGCATGCGCCCTTTCGCGTCATACACGCCCGCAGACAGATCGCCCGCTTCCCGGACCGAGGTGGAAAACGCGGTGCGTACCAGCGCCTGCGCCTGTTCTTCCACAACCGAGATCAAACGATTCCACATGACTTGGTAGGCGACATTGGATGGATCCTGTGTCATATCCCTCATCCTTTCGCGCGGGCGACGATGTCGATGCACCCGTCGGGCTGACGGATCGCATCCCGGCTGGCGGGCACGATAATCGTGGTTTCCGCCTCGGTCACCGCCGCAGGGCCAGTCGCTCGTTGCCCCACCTGCATCGTATCGCGCCGCACCACTTGGGCATCAAGGTACACGCCGGACGCCGGGTCAAACAGCCGCCGCGTCCCATTGGGCGTCACCGCCTCCTCCCCTTTGCTCACGGCGACAGCGGTCACCTCTTCAGGCGGGGTTGTCGCATTTACCGACCAGACCGTGATCTCGATGTCCATGCCCGCAACCGGACGCCCGAACAGCTTGGTATAATCTTCCTCAAACCGTTCTTGGAACGTGGTCGCATCTGGGTTCATCGCCTGATCTTCGGTCAGCGCGATGGGGATTTCCCAGCCCTGACCGGTATAGCGCATATACACCTTGAACTCCGACAGGATCGGGCTGACCTCATCGCAACTGCGCACAAAGCCTGTGGCCTCGGCCTTCAGATCCCGTAACAGCCCCGTGATCTTGCCCGCATCAAAATCGCTCAGCTTCATATAGACGGACCGGTTGGCCTCAAAACTAAACGGCGCGCGCAGAAACCCGATGGCAGAGCCGACGCCCGCCCCGGGGGGCACCAACAGACGCTCCACACCCAGCTTTTCACACAGCCGCCCGGCATGCAGCGGCGCGGCCCCGCCGAAGGCGATCATGGTATATTCGCTCAAATCCTCGCCGTTCTCGACCGCATGCACCCGCGCCGCGTTGGCCATGTTCTCATCGACCACCTCGGCCACGCCGAACGCGGCCTCCACCGGATCCATCTCAAGCGCGTCTCCGATGTGATCCGTCAGTGCCGTTTCCGATTTCTCAGGGTGCAAGGCGATGGTCCCGCCCGCGAAGTTTCTGGGATCCAGCTTGCCAAGCACCAGATCAGCATCAGTCACACCTGGCCGCGCGCCGCCCCGACCATAACAGGCTGGCCCCGGCTCAGACCCCGCACTTTCCGGGCCGACGCGGATCTGCCGCATTGCGTCCACATGGGCCAGCGACCC